>NZ_JBHWZY010000248.1:0-8337 GCF_042727815.1 Nocardia sp. NPDC060220 | reverse complement strand
GGAACCGCACGTCGCCCACCTGCCCACCGTTGGCGAGGGCCCCGTACATCCTGGCCAGCGCCCGCGCCGAGAACACCCCGTTCCAGCCGGGCATCACCGCGTCGTGCACCCGTGGATCGCGGACCAGTTCGTCGAAGCTCTCCGGCATACCCGCCTCGGCCAGACCACGCGCGGGTCGCACCCACGACAGCACCGACGACGCGGTGTTCCAGCGGATCCCCGGTGGCGCCAGATGCGGAAAGATCTTCGCGATCCGGTGCCGTTCGCCCGGCGGTACCTGAAACCAGAACTCGTCGATTCCCAAGGGCTGGGCCACTTCTCGGCGCAATACCGCCGTGAACGGATCGCCGGTTACCCGCTGCACGATCTCGGCGACCAACCAGCCGAAGGTGATCGCGTGATAGCCCGAGGTGCGGATGCGGCGCGGGTCGGCGGGGCTCTCGGCGAGGGCGGCCACCACCGCGTCGTAGTCGAGAATGCCCTCGCGACCCGGCACCAGCCCGCGTACGCGGTGCAGGCCCGCGCGATGGGACAGCACATCGCGCACGGTGATGTCGTCCTTGCCGTGCGACCCGAACTCCGGCCAGTAGGTGGCCACCGGCTCCTCGTAATCGATGAGCCCGCGCTCGGCCAGCCGATGCAGCACGGTGGCGGCGACACCCTTGCCGGTGGAGAAGGTGAGCGCGATGTTCTCGCCGGTCCAGCGCTGATCCTTGGCCGCCCAGCCCGCCCAGATATCGACGACCGGGCGTCCGTCCAGGTAGATGGCCAGCGCCCCGCCGCCACGACTGGGCTGGGTGAACATCCCGAAGAAATGATCCGCGAGCCGGATGAAGCGCGGATCGACCACCATTTGCCGTGGCGCCGCGAAGTCGTCGACCGGTGCTGACACGATGGATACCTCCTGATACACGCGATCGGGGGCCCCGCGCCGCACACGGCGACCGGAATCCCAAGGGTATCGCAGGGACAGACCCGCCGGTTGGAGTCGACGGGGGTGGCTCCGGTGGTGTATTCACAATGGGTGTTTGCAGATTTGCCAATCGGCCGGCTCGTCGGCGCGATCGCCATCACCGTGACCGCGTTCGTCTCGACCGGTTGCGGAGGCACCATCGACGGCCACGCTCAGCCGGCGATCGATGTCGTCCCCGCGACCAGCACCGCGACGCCGACCACCAAGCCGGGCAAGTCGACCACCGGCAAACCCACCGCCAGCAAGCCCGCGCCGACATCGAGCAAGGGCGGCAAGACCGACTTCCAGGCCAACGTCGGCGACTGCGTCGCGCTCGGCGGCACGGTCAACGACGCGACCATCGAGAAGGCCGCGTGCGGTAGCCGTTCGTCGAACTACAAGGTCATCGGCAAGGCCAAGACCAGCAACGGCTGCGTCGGCGACCGCGACAACTTCTACGCCGAGACGCTCAACGGCATCGAGACCGGCGCGCTGTGCCTCGACATCGACTGGGTCGTCGGCGGCTGCATCGACGTGGGCGGCGACGAACCCAAGCGCATCGAGTGCGGCGAGGGCGGGACCGAACCGGTCAAGGTCATCACGATCAACAAGAACTCCGACAGCGTCGACGACTGCCCCGATGCCGCCGATTCCGGCTTCAAGTACGCCGAGCGCCACGTCGTCGTCTGCGTGGAGAGCCTGTAGTCCCGACGAAAGACGTGGGTGGCGGCTAGTTTGGAGTAGTGCCACAGACGGTTCGGCTGAACTCGGCCACGGGCCGGTGGATTCTGCTCGCCACCATCCTCGGCTCGTCGATGGCGTCGCTGGACGCCACCGTCGTCTCCGTCGCGCTGCCGCGGATCGGCGAATCGCTGCACACCGATGTCGCCGGGTTGCAGTGGACCGTGAACGGTTACACGCTCACCCTGGCCTCCTTCATCCTGCTCGGCGGTTCGCTCGGCGACCGGCTCGGCCGTCGGCGCGTCTTCGTCTGGGGCATCGTCGGATTCGCGATCACCTCGCTGCTGTGCGCGGCCGCGGTGAACATCGAGATGCTCGTGGCCGCGCGCTTGCTCCAGGGCGTGGCGGGCGCGTTGCTCACGCCGGGGAGCCTGGCGCTGATCTCGGCGTCGATCGACAAAGGCGACCAGGGCAGTGCGATCGGACTGTGGTCCGGTCTCGGCGGGGTGGCCGGTGCGTTCGGGCCACTGCTCGGTGGTGGCTTGATCGATCTGGTCGGCTGGCGGGCGATCTTCCTGCTCAATGTGCCGCTCGCGCTGGTGGTCGCCGTCGTCACGCTCAAATATGTCCCGGAGAGCCGTGATCCGGAGGCGCCCGCGCGGATCGACATACCGGGCGCGGTGATCGTCGCGCTCGCGCTCGGTGCGCTCACACTGGGACTCATCGATTCCCGGGTGGTGCTGGTGGCGGTCGGGCTGGCCGCGCTGGCGTGTTTCGTGCTGGTGGAACTGCGCAGCCCGAATCCGCTGGTACCGCCGTCGCTGTTCCGGTCGCGGGTGTTCACGGTGGCGAATCTGGTGACGTTGCTCGTGTACGCCGCGCTCGGCGGCGTCTTCTTCCTGCTGGTGCTGCAATTGCAGCTGGTGGCCGGGTACTCGCCGATGGCGTCGGGCGCCGCCGGACTGCCCGTCACCCTGCTGATGCTGGTGCTCTCGGCGCCCGCGGGCCGATGGGCGCAACAGCACGGGCCGCGGATTCCGATGACGTTCGGTCCGCTGCTGGCTGCGGGCGGGGTGTTCGCGTTGCAGCGGATCGGACCGGGCGCGGACTATCTCAGCGATGTGCTGCCCGGCGTGTTCGTCTTCGGGCTCGGACTGTCGGTGCTGGTAGCGCCATTGACCGGCGCGGTGCTCGCCGCGGTGCGCGAGGGCGAGGCCGGCATCGCCTCCGGGGTGAACAACGCCGTGGCGCGAACGGCACAGCTACTCGCCGTGGCGGCGTTGCCAGGGCTGGCCGGGTTGTCCGGCGCGTTCGGCGACCCGGTCGCCTTCGCCGCCGGCTTCGACACCGCGATGCGCTGGTGCGCGGTGCTGCTGCTGCTCGGCGGGGGTGTCGCGGCGGTCCTGCTCCGCGTGCCGCGTCAGCCTCCGCAGCCCGAACGCGTCGACTGCCTGCCGCACTGCGCCGGCGCCGACGGACCCGCGCTCGCACCGAAATCGCTTGCCACATAGCAAGAGCGGGCCGCGTGGACAACCACGCGACCCGCTCGACATCCGGGGAGTACGGGCAAGGGACTAGATCGGGTGATACCCCGAACCCACGCCGCCGCGGGCGTTGATGTCGGCCATGATCGAGTTCATGTTCGTCCCGACCTCCGGCCCGAAGCAGGCCAGCGCCAGATAGGCGTTGACCATGCCCACCAGTGTCGAGCCGACGACGACCGGCGCGCCGGAATCGCCCTCGACCACGCACATCTGCGACCAGGTCTCGGTATTGGTCGCGAACACGTCGCCCCAGGTGATGCCGCAGGTATTGCCGGTGGTCCGGCCTTCCTTGCAGACGATCGTCGGGAACTGCGCCGGTCCGCCGACGCCGGTGATGGTGACGTTGCCGATCCGGTTGACCGGGATGATCCGGCCCGGCGTGAACTCGATGACCGCGTAGTCGAGTTCGGAGTTGCTGTACACGAAACGGCCGATCTCGCCGTAGCCTCGATCCACCTCGGCGCTGACCGGCGCGCCCGCGTCGCCGCAGTGGCCCGCGGTCAGTCCGACCAGCCTGCCCGCGCCGTCGTGTCCCACCGTGGTGACGGTGCACTCGAACGCGTTGTCGATCACGATGCCGGAGCCGCCGCCGATCACCGGGGGGCCTGCTTGCGCGTTGGCCGCACCGGTGCCCAGCAGAGCTGCACCGAGGGCGAGGGCGAAGGCGGTGTTGGCCACCTTGGCGAGTTTGCTGAACATGTCCCTCCAGATGTCGGAAGTTCGCACAGTATCAATACGGTCTGTCTATCGTGCCTGTATTCGGTCCCGGGCGCGCCTCCGGACCGGTGCGTTTGCCGCCGTGTCGTGCGGGCCTTCCCGAGTGGTTGTCATAGCGATTCCCTATTGCAATCGCGGCGCGGCGCGTCGTTCGTGTTTCTCGCGTGATGTGTTCGGATAATTCGACGAGGACTTCGTTATGAATGACAAAATTCCGCAATATTCCTTTACCGCGACCGCTGGTACTGGGAAACCATGCTGGAAAAGGACTTCGCGGGTAATCCCTGGAATCCCGGAATTACGGGCGGTAGGGTCCGGCATGGCCGGTCTCATAGCCGTTTCGGACAGTGACCTCTATCTATGACAGCGCTCACATGTCGGTGATGTGTTCTGCGCTACTCCGTAGTAAGGTGCGTCAAGCAAACAAGTCGCCGGGGCGTTGAGGGCCCGGCGTCGAGAGGGGTTATGCAGTGCAGTCGACCGAGAGTCCGCCCACACGTTCACGAGTCAGCGAGGCTGTCGACTGGACGAAGGGCCTTTGGGACGACCATCCGAAGAAGTCGCTGGAAACCTTCGGTCGACAGATCACGATGGGTATCGAAGCGATCACGGAGTTGATCGTCGCGATCTTCCGTCGGCGTTTTCCTTTCGACGAGTTCGTCCGGCAGTCCGCGTTCATGGCCAGTGTCGCCGCGGCGCCGACGCTGCTGGTCGCCATCCCGATCGCGGTGATCGTCTCGATCCAGGTCGGCGCGGTCGCGGGCCAGGTCGGTGCCACCTCGTTCATCGGTGCGGCCAACGGGCTCGGCATCATCCAGCAGGGCGCCCCGCTGGTCACCGCGCTGATGATCGCCGGTGCCGTCGGTTCGGCCATCTGCGCCGACCTCGGTTCCCGCACCATCCGTGAAGAGATCGACGCGATGAAGGTCATGGGTGTCGACCCGCTGCGCCGCCTGGTGGCTCCCCGCCTGGGCGCCGCGATGCTGGTCAGCTTCCTGCTCTGCGGCTTCGTCGTCTTCGTCGGCTTCCTCACCGGCTACATGTTCAACATCTTCGCCCAGGGCGGTACGCCCGGCTCCTACATGAGCACCTTCGCCTCGTTCGCGGTCACCCGCGACCTCGCGGTGGCGCTGTTGAAGTCGGTCCTGTTCGGTCTGATCGCCTCGATCATCGCCTGCGACTGCGGCCTGAACGCTCGCGGTGGTCCCGGTGGTGTCGCCAACGCGGTGAACTCCGCGGTGGTCAGCTCCACCGTCATGCTGCTCGGTGTCAACGTGGCGATCACCCAGATCTACGCCGCCGTCTTCCCCCCACAGGTGGTCTGAGCCATGTCATCCACATACGTACCTCCGCTACTGCGACCGATCCGGTCGCTGCAGAAGGCCAGCAAGGCGCCCGGCGACCTGCTCGCCCGCCTCGGCCACCAGGTCTTCTTCTTCCTGCGTTCGGTCGGGTCCATCCCGCTGGCCTTCAAGCAGTACCCGAAGGAGGTCTGGCGTCTGCTCTCCGACGTCACCTGGGGTAACGGCAACATCGTCGTCGGTGGCGGCACCATCGGCGTCATCTTGATCATCAGTGCCTTCGGCGGCATGACGGTGGCCATTCAGGGCCACACCTCGCTGAACCTGCTCGGATTGAGCCCCATCACGGGCGCGATCTCCGCCTTCGCCACCACCCGCGAGCTCGGCCCGCTGCTGGCGGCCCTGGCCTTCGCGGCCCAGGCGGGCTGTCGATTCACCGCACAGCTGGGCGCCATGCGCATCTCCGAGGAGATCGACGCGCTCGAGTCGGTGGCGATTCGCCCGCTGCCCTACCTGGTGAGCACCCGGATGATGGCCGCGGTGATGGCGATCGTGCCGCTGTACGCCCTCGGTTTGACCATGGCCTACCTGGCCTGCTCGGTCACCGTGCAATTGATCGGCGGTACGGCGTCGGGCACCTACTCGCACTACTTCTTCCAATTCCTGGTGCCGACGGACGTGCTCTACTCCCTGCTCAAGGCGATCATCTTCGTCATGATCACGACGTTCATCCAGTGCTACTACGGCTTCTTCGCCTCGGGCGGTCCCGAAGGCGTCGGTGTGGCGGCAGGCCGCGCGATCAAGATGTGCATCATCCTGGTCGTGTTCGCCGACCTCGTCATGACGTTGGCGATCTGGGGAATCAACCCCGGCATCAGGATCTCGGGGTAAGGGCGCGATGATCATCGATCCGAGTGGGCGCGGTCCCACCATGAAGCAGCTGTATGTGGCCGGCGCGGCCGGTCTGATCGTCTTCGGCGTCATCCTGGCTTTCCTCACGGCCCGCTACCAGGGCTACTTCGTTCCCAAGGTCAACGTGGTCGCGAACCTGTCGACCACCGGTGACGGCCTGCCGTCGGACGCCGACGTGAAGTTCCGCGGCGTGCTCGTGGGCGTGGTGAAGAACGTCGAGATCGGCAAGGACGCCGAGCAGAAGGTGAACATCGAGCTCAAGCCCGAGTTCGCCGACGGAATCCCCAACACCGTCACCGCCCGCGTGGTGCCCTCCAACCTGTTCGCGGTCACCTCCGTGGAGCTGGTCTACAACGGTGCGAACAGCCAGCACCTGAAGGAGGGCTCGCAGATCCCCGAGGACCGCAGCCAGGGCACCATCGCGCTGCAGGACACGCTCACCACGGTGCGCGACATCCTCGACGAGGTCGATCCGGTGCAGTTCGGTCGCGTGCTCGGCACGCTCACCCAGGCACTCGACGGCAGCGGCCGGGTCCCCGGCTCGACCATTCAGCGCCTCGACCACTGGCTGACCACGGTCGCCGACGCGGGCCCGAACGTGGGCGGCATGCTGGACAACTTCTCCAACTCCGCGCACGCGCTGAACCAGTCGGCGCCGGAACTGCTCGACGTGCTCGGCTCCTCGGTGCAGACCGCGAACACCATCGCCACCAAGCGCGAACAGCTGATCGCGCTGCTGGCCGGTGCGAGCGCCACCACCGACCGGGTGAACGACCTGTTCGCGTCGAATCCCGATGTGGGCAAGGAAGTCACGGTCGGCATGAACGCCACCCTGGGTGCGCTGGCCGCCGACCCCGCGTCGATCACCAGGACCTTCCAGGTCTTCGGTCCCTCGCTGGCCCAGCTCAACACCACCTTCCACGGTGGCCCGAGCGGCAAGCAGATGGTGTGGAACGCCGGCCTGACCTTCACGCCGTACCAGCCCAACACCGTCGCCGACTGCCCGCGCTACGGCGACCTGCTCGGACCGAGCTGCTTCACCGCACCGGCCGAGGCCTCGCTGCCGGCGATCCCGGACAACCTGCGTCCGCGCAGGCTCGACACGGCCGCGGGCCTCCCGCCGCTGGTGTCGATCCCGGGCATGCCCGACATCCCGGGTCTCACCAGTCCCGGTGTCGCGCCGATGCACACGGCCAACGGCACCGAGATCAAGCCGTTCCAGGGCACCCCGCTCGAGGGCCTCGTCCCGTCGATCCAGATTCCGGGCCTGCCCGGTGTGCTGGGTGGTGCGCCCGCTCCCGCGGCCGCTCCGGCCGCGGCGCCCGCTCCGGCGAGCGTGCCCACCGCGACACCGATCTCCTACTCCGGTGACGCGGCGATGACTCAGCTGCTCGGTCGCAAGCCGAACGCGTCCGAATATCTGCTGCTCGGTCCGATTTTGAAGGGCGGAACCCTGCAAGTGTCCGAAAACGGGGGTGGCGCATGAGTATCCGTAAGCCACTGATCGGGTTCAGTATCTTCGCGCTCGTCTCACTGCTCGTCACCGTGGTCGTGTGGAACACACTGGCCCGCACGGTCGATGGTGACACCCGCAAGTACACCGCGATCTTCACCGACGTCCTCGGGCTGCGGCCCGGCGACGATGTCCGGATGGCCGGCGTGCGCGTCGGCAAGGTCGAAACCATCGAGCTCGACGGCAAGAACGACGCCAAGGTGTCGTTCATCGTGCAGAGCGACCAGACCCTGTTCAACGACACCAAGGCGCTGGTCAGGTACCAGAACCTGATCGGTCAGCGCTACGTGGCGCTGACCCCGGGCGCGACGCCGAGCCCGGAGCCGCTCAAGAGCGGCTCCACCATTCCGCTCGACCGCACCGAGCCCTCGTTCGACATCTCGGCCCTGCTCAACGGTTTCCAGCCGCTGTTCCAGGCGCTCGAGCCCGCCGAGGTCAACGCGATGTCGGAGACCCTGATCCAGGCGCTGCAGGGCGATGGGGTCTCGCTGTCGGCGTTCATCGTTCAGGCGGCCCAGCTGGCCACCGATTTCCAGCGTCGCGACGCGATCCTGTCCGACGTGATCACCAACCTGTCCGGTGTGATGGCCGGGTTGGCGAAGCGAGGGGATGAATTGGAGACCCTGATTACCCAGACCAGGGCATTGATCGGCGGACTCTACGACCAGGGTCAGTCGCTGCAGGCGTCCACGGTCACCCTCGCCGATTCCACGACCG
>NZ_JBHWZY010000247.1:0-8349 GCF_042727815.1 Nocardia sp. NPDC060220 | reverse complement strand
TCCTTGGGCAGGAAGCGCAGTAGCGACACGGTCGGCGCGTTGCCGCCGTTCTTCGCCTTGATCGCCGCCCCGATCTTGGTGGCACGGTCCTGGTACGCCGCCAGCTTGGCCTGCGCCAGGTTCTCCTTGTCGACCGCCTTGGCGAGCAGCAGCAGGTTCTCCTTCCAGGTGGCGCCGGTGGTCTGGCTGAACACGACCGGCACGGTGCCCGAACCGAGCTTGATGCCCTTGAACTGCTCGTACTGCTTCTCGTGACGCACCTTCGCCGACACGATCAGATCCGGCCGGGCGCCGGCCAGTTTCTCGATATCGGGGGTCTGCAGATTGCCGATGTTCACCGCTCGCCCCCCGCAGGTCTGGGCGGCCGCGCCGAGGAACGCGGGCAGCTTCTCGCCCATGGACTGGTAGGTCGTGTACGCGACGACTTCGGTGTTCAGCACCAGGGCGGCGTCGACGAACGTCTGATCCAGCGCCGCGACCCGAACCGGTCGGGTGGTGATGGTCGCCGGGTCGACGACCGTGCCGACATTCGTGCCCGCCTTGTCCTTGACCGCCCCGGCCTCGATGGTGCGCGGGTACGCGCCGCCGTCGAGGTTGCTCGCGGTATCGCAATCGCTGTTCGCGGCGCCGGTGGCCGACCGGTCCTGGCCACACGCGGACAGGCTCAGGACGGCGGCGGCGACTGCCGCGGCAGCGGCGAGCCGACGGCTCAGTGGGGTGTTCATCGAGGTCTCCCGAGTGGTTCAGAGTTCTTTAGGGTTGCTAACCTAGCGAAGCCTTACCTAATTACCAACTATGAAGAGGGACAGTGCCCGCATCGCCGCCCGGAGTCGTGTTCGCCAACACACGGTCTCGCCGGTTGCTACTCATCGCCGGACTCTTGGCCGCGGCGTTCGCGACCGTCCTGCTCAGTTTGGCCATCGGTTCCAAATTCATTGCTCCCCTTGATGTTCTGCACGCACTCGGCGGCACGACCGACACCGAGACCGGCGCCATCGTCAACGGTCTGCGCCTGCCACGCACGCTGCTGGGGGTCCTCGCCGGTCTCGCGCTCGGCATCGCGGGCGCGGTGATCCAGGGTCACACCAGAAACCCTCTCGCCGACCCCGCGCTGCTCGGCATCACCCAGGGCGCGGCGCTCGGCATCGTCCTGGCGGTGATGGTCGGCGGCATCTCGAGCCTGTTCGGCTACGTGTGGTTCGGCTTCGCCGGCGCGCTGATCGCCACCATCACCGTGTTCGTCATCGGCGCGACGGGCCGCGGCGGACCGACCCCGGTGACCCTCGCCCTGGCGGGCGCCGCCGTGAGCTACCTGCTGCAGGGCCTGATCTCGGCAGTGGTGCTGTTCGACACCGACGTCACCGACATCTACCGCTTCTGGAAGGCCGGTTCGCTGGTCGGATCCAACCTGGACCTCCTCGGTAAGGCCACCCCGTTCATCCTGGTCGGGATCGTCCTCGCGCTGGCCAACACCTCCGCGCTCAACGCGCTCAGCCTCGGCGAGGACACCGCCCGTGCGCTGGGCCATCGCGTTTCGCTGGCACGCGCCGTCGGCATCGGCTCGATCGTGCTGCTCACCGGCGCGGTCGTGGCGATCGCGGGACCGCTCGGCTTCGTCGGGCTCGTCGTCCCGCACCTGGCCCGCGGTATCACCGGGCCCGACTACCGCTGGCTGGTCCCGGTCGCCGGGTTGCTCGGCGTGGTCATGGTGCTGGTCGCCGACATCGCGGGGCGGCTGGTGCTGGACAAGGGCGAACTTCCGGCGGGCATCATGCTGGCCTTCGTCGGCGCCCCGTTCTTCATCGTGTTGGTCCGCCGCCGAAAGCTGGTGAGCATATGAGTACCGTCCGGGCGGTCCGGCTGGGACCGGTGTCCTGGCAACTGCGACTGCGCACGACGGCGGTCCTGGTCGTCGGGCTCGCGATTCTCGGCGCCGCGAGTTGCGTCGCGCTGGCGCTGGGCACCTATACGATGCCCGACGGCGGTCCGGTCACGCCGTGGGACGTGCTCGCGGTGCTCGGCGGTGGCGGCGACGACGGCCTGGCCTATGTGGTGTGGGATCTGCGGCTGCCGCGGATTCTCACCGGGGCGCTGGTCGGCGCGGCACTGGCGCTGTCCGGCGCGATCACGCAGGGCATTGCCCGAAACCCGTTGTCCAGTCCCGATATTCTCGGCGTCACGGCGGGCTCGAGCGTGGCCGCGGTCGCGGTGATCGCGCTGTCGGGCAGCCGTGGCCAGATCAGCGGCGCCGCCGCCGAGATCGGGGTGCCGGTCGCGTCCATGCTCGGCGGCCTGCTCGCCGCGCTCGGCGTTTTCCTCCTGGCCTGGCGCGGTGGTATCGAGGGCTATCGGCTCGTGCTCGTCGGTCTCGGCGCCGGTTCGCTGCTGTCCAGCGTGACCTTCTGGCTCCTCAGCGTCGGCGACGTGGATATCGCGACGCGGGCGGTGACCTGGCTGACCGGCAGCCTCAACGGCAGCAGCTGGATCCAGGTGACACCGGTGGCGATCGCCCTGGCTGTTCTGGTGCCGGTCGTCCTCGGGGGCACCCATCTGCTCGGCGCGCTGCATTTCGGCGACGACACCGCCCGCTCACTCGGCGTGCGGCTCAACGCCGCCCGGCTGACGCTCCTGGTGCTGGCCGTGTTGCTCGCCGGAGTCGCCACCGCCTCGGCGGGCGCCATCATCTTCATCGCGCTCGCAGTGCCGCAGGTAGCGCTGCGTCTCACCGGTTCGGCACAACCACCGCTGCTCACCTCGGTGGTGCTCGGCGCGGCCTTCACGGTCGCCGCCGATCTGGTCGCGCGCACCCTGCTGCCCGCCGGCGAACTGCCCGTCGGGGTGATCACCGCTGTCCTCGGCGCGCCCTATCTGATCTATCTGTTGATGCGGCGCAATCGCGTCGGGAAAGCGGGCGTGTGATGACCGTTCGGCTGCAGGCCAGCGAGCTGACCCTCGGCTACGGGCCGACAACCGTCGTGGACGGTCTGGATCTGGACATCACCGGTGGCACCGTCACCGCGGTGATCGGGCCCAACGGGTGCGGCAAATCCACCCTGTTGCGCGCGATGGCCCGGCTGCTGCGGCCCGCCGGTGGTCATGTCCACCTGGACGGCAAACGGATCGACCGCATGTCGACCAAGGAAGTGGCACGCGTGCTGGGCATCCTGCCCCAATCCCCGCTGGCTCCGGAGGGTCTCACTGTCACCGACCTGGTCGCCCGCGGCAGGCACCCGCACCAGCGCTGGTACCGCCAGTGGTCCGACGACGACGAAGCCGCCATCACCGAGGCGCTGACCTGGACCGACATGGTCGAGTTCGCCGATCGCTCCCTCGACGAGTTGTCCGGCGGCCAACGCCAGCGCGCGTGGATCTCGATGGCGCTGGCCCAGAACACCGACCTGCTCCTGCTCGACGAACCCACCACCTTCCTCGACCTCGCCCACCAGATCGAGGTTCTCGACCTGGTCCGGCGCCTGCACGCCGAAGCGGGCCGGACGGTGGTGATGGTGCTGCACGACTTGAATCTCGCCGCGCGGTACGCGCATCGACTGGTCGCGATGCGCGCGGGCCGGGTGGTTGCCGCGGGTACGCCCGCCGAAGTGCTCACCGAGGACGTGGTGGCGCAGGTGTTCGGACTGCGCGCCAAAGTGATCGACGACCCGGTCACCGGCACTCCGCTGGTGGTCCCGATCGGCCCCGTCGACGCCGGCGCCTCGACCGAATCCTGAACAGTAGGGTCATGGGGTGACCTCTGGGCGGACTCGACACAACTACACCGGCACCTCGGTCGCCGAACGACAGGTCGAGCGCCGGGCGCTGTTCATCGACGCGGGACTGACCGTGTTCGCGGAGAAGTCGTACGCCAACAGTTCGCTGACCGATGTGTGCGCGGCCGCGGGGCTGTCGCGTCGGCAGTTCTACGAACAGTTCGCCGGGCGCGAGGAACTGCTCGTCGCGGTGTACGACTCCGTGCAGGACAAGGCCGGGGCGGCGGTGGCCGCCGCGCTGGCAGCGGCGGACTCCGACGAACTGCGCACGCTGATCGACGCGGCCGTACGGGCGTACACGACGGCGATCACCGACGACATCCGATGCGCCAAAGTCGCTTTCGTCGACATCGTCGGGGTGAGCCCCGAGATCGAGGCGTATCGGGCGCAGGTCAGGGATCGGTGGGGCGAGGTGGTCACCGCGATCGCGGCCGGTCGCGACGGGGTACGGATGCCGCCCGGCGGCTGGCGGGTGCCGATGGCGGCGTTCATCGGGGCGGTCAACGGCGCCGTGCACCAGTGGAGCCTGGACGACCCGAGACCACCCGTCGACGAACTGGTCGACGTGTTCTCCACCATCCTGAACAGCCTGATCTCAGCGACGCCCCCCGGCGCGTGATTGCGATCTGCGCCACACCCATGTCATAGTTGCCGCTATTGAGACGAAGGCGTCTCAATTCATGTGAGGACTGTGCGCGATGAGATATCCCTTCGTTCAGCGATGGCTTGCCCTTGCCACCGGTGTGCTCGCGGCGGCAACGGTGATGACCGCCGGGCCGGTCGCGGCCGAGCCGCCGGCGGCGCCCCCGCCGGTGATTCCACTACCGCCCGAATGGGATCCGGGCTTCTACCTACCGCCCGCGGACGTGGTGGCGGCGACCGCGCCGGGTGCGATCATCGCGGTCCGGCAGGTGCGGGTCGCCGATTTCGGTCTGCTGCCGATCGATGTCGACGCATGGCAGGTGTCGTATCGCTCCAACAACAGCCGTGACGAGGCGATCCCCGCGGTCGCCACCCTGATCAAGCCGCGCGGGCAGGCGCCGAACCCGCGCAAGCTGCTGTCGGTGCAGCTGGCCGAGGACTCGACCGCGGGCTACTGCGCACCCTCCTATGCGCTGCAACATCTCTCGGCGGCCGCGGTAGCGGGCCAGATCGTGGTGCCCGCCGAGTTCCTGTTCGCGCAGGCAGCGCTGTCACAGGGCTGGGCCGTGGTCGTTCCGGACCATCAGGGCCCCGATTCGGCCTACGCGGCCGGACCGCTGGCGGGCCGGATCACCCTCGACGGCATTCGCGCCGCGACCAACTTCGCCCCGCTCGAGGCGGGACCGACCGCACCGGTGGGCCTCTACGGCTACTCCGGCGGTTCCATCGCGACCGGTCACGCCGCCGAACTGCACAGCAGCTACGCGCCCGAACTGAACATCGTGGGCGCGGCAGAGGGCGGGGTCGGGGCCGATCTCGGCGCCGCCTTGAGCATGGCGAACAACCAGGCGACCTCGGGTCTGGTGTTCGCCGCCGTGCTGGGACTCACCCGCGAATATCCCGATTTCGCCGCCTACCTCGATCAGCGGCTCGATCCGCTCGGCAAGGCCCTGTTCGCGATCAAATCGCCGCTGTGCGTGCAGTATCAGTCGGCGCTGCTGCCGTTCCTGAATCTCACCGGCATGATCGGTTCCGACGGTAATCCCCTCGACGATCCGCCGGTCGCGGCGATGCTCGACGACACCCGTATGGGCAAGTCCGTCCCCGGCATGCCGCTGTTCGTCTGGCATTCCGCGTGGGACGAGATCCTGCCGCTGGCCGCCACCGACACCTTGGTCGACACCTACTGCCGCGATCCGAACACCTCGCTGACCTACACCCGCGACCACGCCAGCGAACACATCGTCGCGGAAGTGGTCGGCGGTCCGGCCGCGCTGATCTGGCTGCGCGACCGCCTCGACGGCGTCCCGGCCGCCCCCGGCTGCACCACCTCCGACGCGGGCACCATGGCCGCGACCCCCGGCGCCCTGAACTTCCTCGGCGAGTCGCTCGCCGCGAAGTTCGCGTCCCTGTTCGGCATGCCGCTCGGGAGCCGCTGACTCGACGAATCGGCGAACTCGGCGATACACATTGACGTTCGATGTTGATTTGTATCATACTCGCCGAGTTCGTCGATCATGAGCAGGAGGTGCCCCGTTGACCGACAACGCGCGGGCCGCGCTGGAGATTCTTCGCGATGCGAGCCGGTTCAAGTGGTATGTCATTCCGCTGTTACTGGTGGTCATCTACATCTACGCGGTCGAAGTCGAGCGGCGTAACTGGAATGTGCTGTTCGCCGGGCTCGCACTCTGGGGCATGGACTGGTTCAACGAGATCTGGAACGCGCTGGTCTTCCACTTCACCGAGCGGGCACCGGTCTGGGCGGCGAGCGGACCGACGGCGTACCAGATCCTGATCGGGCTGAACATCGAGATCTGCTTCATGTTCGCGATCATGGGCATCGCGGCGGCGAAGATGCTGCCGCCGAAGGAAACCCGGATCTTCGGGCTGCCGAACCGGCCTGTGCTGATCGCGGCCAACTCGATCGCGGCGGTGGGTGTCGAGATACTGCTCAACAAGGCCGGCGTGCTGACCTGGGACTGGTCGTGGTGGCAGCCCGGCTTCCCGTTCCTGATCTGGATCATCGGGTACGTGCCGTTCTTCGCGGCCTGCTTCTTCGTGCACGATCTACCGAGCGTGCGAAGCAAGGCGCTGGTGGTCGGCACGATCTTCGGGATCGACGCGATCGCCCTGATCGGTTTCGGCGCGGCGGGGTGGCTGTGAGGCCCGGGCACGCCGTCCGGCGTACAGCGCTGATCGCGGCAGCCGGACTGGTATTCGCCGGAGTGACAACACAATCGGCGGCCATCGCCGATCCGGGGTGTCTACCGGTGGGTACGGTCGGCACCCCGGAGGTGAGCGTCGACGCATCCGACGCCGGACTGGCGACGTTCGCCCCGGCAACGGTCGCGCTGCCCGAGCAGGTGTATTTCCGCACCACCACCGAGTCGTTCAACCGCCGCTGGACCTTCGCCACCCGCGACGGTCAGGTGTACGTGAAACCGGCTGCCGCGCCGGGTGGTTGGCGCATGATCGCGCTGCCGGGCTGCCTGGCGGGCACGATCGCCGGTGTCTCGGCCGACGACGACGAAGTGATGATGATCGACCGCGACGGCCGGTTCGTCACGATGGATCACGCACTCAGCGCTCCCGCGGACTGGAACTGGAGCAGCCGCTACGGCGCCCCGCTGTGGACCGGGCCCGGCAACACGCTGCCGCCGGGCGCGCCGGCCTGGTCGTGGTCGGTGTTGTCGCCCACCGAGGATCACGTGTGGACAGATACCGCGGGCAACGAACACCCCGTCGGCGGGGCGAAGGTGTCGCACGTCTTCGCGCTGACCCACGGCGGTCAGCGGATCCAGTACGTCGACCCGTGGCTGCCGGTGGACCACAGCTACGAGATGAGCACTCCGCTCGGTGGGCGGTTCCAGGCTGTCGCGTTGTCCACCAGCGCGTCGACCTCGCTGGTCGTCAACCGGTACGGCGACTTCTACACGCGCCTCTACGATTTCGACATCTCCGGCGCGGACAAGGTCTTCTTCCGCTACTCCTACGAGGACCAGCGCGGCCTACCCGAAGCGCCGGACATGCTGTCGGAGCGCATCGATCCTCGCTACGCCGCCATCCAGCTGCCCGCACCGGACTGGGTCGCGCAGCCGAAGGTGCCCGGTGAGATCACCGACCGCATCTCCGTCCACCGGACCGGGCCCGGCTCGGCGGCACGAGAGCTGCGCGTCGAAGGGCGCGACGGTGGCCGGACCGGGTTCTGGCGCAAGATGCTCACCGACGCGTCGTGGACCTTCGTCGTCACCGATCAGCCGCTTTCCGGTGCGGCACTGGAGAACTCGCCGGTGCACCGCGCTCACGAGACGCTCGGTCCTGTGTCCGAGTACGACTACCAGGGCGTTTCGGCCCAGGGGTGGACCGCACGCATCCAGTCCTTCGATCCGGCCGTCTCCCCCACACCGCTGCGGATCGAATTCGGTGACGGGAGCGGGCTGGACGTCGTGCTGCACACCGTCGACGGCTTGCGGCAGACACCGCAGCAGCCCGGGATCACCGCGCAGCCGCGGTTCTTCGACGGGACCATCGAAGTGCCGCGGGAACTTCTCGCCTCGGTAGACGCGCAGCCGAGCACCGTGCGCGACTTCCTGCGGAACACGCTGGGCGCCAAGCGATTCACCGACACCTCGGTCGATGTCACCGACACGCGGTTCCACCTGGCCCTGTCGGACCTCACACTGCATCGACGCTGACCGGTGCGACGGGAGGTGGGCTCAGCTCACCTCCCGTTGACGAGGTTGGACGCGGTGCAGCAGGACCTGTTCGAGCAGCGCGACCAGGACATCGCGCACGGAGTCGCGGTCGCGGGCATCGCAGTCCAGCACCGGGATCCAGTCGTCGAGGCCGAGCGCTTCACGGACTTCACCGAGATCGAAGCGGGTCGCGTCGGCGAAGCGGTTCACCACCACGACGAAGGGCGTGTGGTGTTCCTCGAAGT
>NZ_JBHWZY010000246.1:0-8356 GCF_042727815.1 Nocardia sp. NPDC060220 | reverse complement strand
GGGAGACCGTCCAGCGGTCGTTCTGGCCGCGGGCTTCCTTGAAGACGGCGGCGATGCCCGCTTCGGCAGTGGTCCGGATGACGTCGATGACGCTCTCGACCTCTTCGGGGCCCACGTCGTGGGTGTCGGCGGCGCGCACGAGCGCGTAGACCAGGCCGACACCGGCGGCGGCGGGCACGACCACGGCGGTGGACAGCACCTTCGACAACATCGGGAGCCAGGCGTAGGGGTGGGTGTCGAGCAGGACACGGGTGATCTCGGTGCCGTCGATGCCGGTGGCGAGCAGGCGTTCGGCCATCGCGTGGCTGCCGGACCGGGCCCAGCGGAACGAGCCGGTATCGGTGACCAGTCCCGCGAACAGGCAGTGCGCGATGGGGGCGTCGATCTCCACGCCCCACGCATCGAGGAGCCGGGTCACCAATTCGGTGGTCGAGGCCGCGGATTCGTCGATCAGGTCGACGGTGCCGAAGCCGTCGTTGGCCCGATGATGATCGATCACCAATGTCATGGTCGCACCGGGTAATCGGTCGGCGAGAGCGCCGAGACGGCTGCGCGCGCCGCAGTCGACAACGATCAACAGGTCCACCTCGGCCGGCACCTGCGCGGGTGGCACCACCAGCTGCACACCGGGCAGCGTGCGCAACGAAGCGGGCAGCTCAGCGGGCTCGGCGAAGGACACACACACCGGTACCTCGCGCCGGTGCAGCGCCAGCGCCAGCGCCAGCCCGCTCCCCACGGTGTCGGCATCGGGCTGCACGTGGCACAGGATCGTCACCGAGCGCGCCGCCGCCAAGGCGGCGACGGCTGTGCCCAGTTCGGTCCCGTCGCGGACGCTGGTCATCCGGCGTCCACGACGGGCACCGGTCGTCGGCCCGACAAGGCGGTGGCCACCGGGCAGGATGACGTACCCTGCGTGGTCACTCGGGCTACCGCCTGCGGGCGCTGACCGGACATGCCTGCCTACTCGTCTTCGTCGTCGCGATCGGCCTTGTACGGGTCGGCCTCGCCCGCGTGCTTGGCGTTGGCGGCGACCTTGGCCACCTCGTCGTCGATGGCGCGAGCTCTCGCGAGCAACTCTTCCATCTCGCGGGCCACCTCGGGCACCTTATCGAGAGTGAAAGACAGGATCGGGGTGAACTTCACTCCGGTACCCGCGCCCACCTTCGACCGCAACACACCCTTGGCCGCGTCGAGCCCGGCGGCGGCCTCGGCGTAGTCGGGTTCGGCGTCGATGGTCTCGCCCATCACCGTGTAATAGACGTTCGCCTCGCGCAGATCCCCGGACACCTTGGCATCGGTGACGGTGACGAACCGCAGCCGCGGATCCTTGATCTCGTATTCGATCGCGGTGGCCACGATCGCGGAAATCCGCTTGGCGAGCCGGCGTGCCCTGGCTTGATCAACCATGGCTGAACCTCCCTAGTCTTCGGGTCCGAAGATCCGGCGGCGTACTGCCAGCAACTCTATCTCCGGACGCGCGGCAACGTGCCGCTCACACTTGTCGAGCACCTCGTTCAGGTGTCCCGTTTCCGCACTGACCATGGCAACCCCGAGCAGTGCCCGGCGGTGCAGGTCTTGATCTCCGGCTTCGGCGGCATTCACGCCGAAGCGCTTTCCCAGCTCGGCGAGGATCGGCCGGATCACCGACCGCTTCTCCTTGAGCGAATGCACGTCACCGAGCAGTAGATCGAATTCGAGCGCACCGATGAACAGCGGTGCTCACCTCCTGGTAAATGGGGTTCCCGCAAGACTCCACGCCGCACCCGAAGAATCGGATGCGGCGTGGATCGAGCGGTATTGCGTTGATCAGTCGCGCGGCTTTTCACGAAGCTCGTAAGCCTCGATGATGTCGCCGTCCTTGATGTCGCTGTAGGTGACGGTCATACCGCACTCGAAACCTTCGCGAACCTCAGGAGCATCGTCCTTCTCCCGCTTGAGCGAGGAGATGGTCATCGTCTCCGCGACCACTCGACCGTCACGGATCAGGCGCGCCTTGGCGTTGCGCTTGACCGAGCCGGAGGTGACCATGCAACCGGCGATGTTGCCGATCTTGGACGAACGGAAGATCGCGCGGATCTCGGCGCGGCCCAGCTCGACCTCTTCGTAGATCGGCTTGAGCATGCCCTTGAGGGCCTTCTCGATCTCGTCGATCGCCTGGTAGATCACCGAGTAGTACCGGATGTCGACGCCTTCGCGGTTGGCCAGCTCAGTGGCCTTGCCCTCCGCGCGGACGTTGAAGCCGATGATGATCGCGTTGGAGGCCGACGCCAGGTTGACGTTGGTCTCGGTGACGCCACCGACACCGCGGTCGATGACGCGCAGACGCACCTCGTCGTCGATCTCGATGCCGAGCAGGGCCTCTTCGAGGGCCTCGACGGTACCGGAGTTGTCGCCCTTGAGGATCAGGTTGAGCTCCGAAGTCTCCTTCAGTGCGGCATCCAGATCTTCCAGGCTGATCCGCTTGCGGCTGCGAGCGGCCAGCGCGTTGCGCTTACGCGCATTGCGGCGATCAGCGATCTGCCGGGCGATGCGGTCTTCCTCGACCACGATCAGGTTGTCACCGGCGCCGGGCACCGAGGTGAAACCGATGACCTGGACCGGGCGCGACGGGGTCGCCGCGTGGACGTCCTCGCCGTGCTCGTCGACCATGCGACGGACGCGACCGTAGGCGTCGCCCGCCACGATCGAGTCGCCGACGTGCAGCGTGCCGCGCTGGATGAGCACGGTGGCCACGGGGCCACGGCCGCGGTCGAGGTGCGCCTCGATGGCGACACCCTGGGCGTCCATGTCCGGGTTGGCCCGCAGGTCGAGCGAGGCATCCGCGGTCAGCAGCACGGCTTCGAGCAGCTGATCGATGTTGGTGCCCTGCTTGGCCGAGATGTTGACGAACATGGTGTCGCCGCCGTACTCCTCGGTGACCAGGCCGTACTCGGTGAGCTGCTGCTTGATCTTGTCCGGGTTCGCACCCTCTTTGTCGATCTTGTTGATCGCGACGACGATCGGCACATCAGCGGCTTGGGCGTGGTTGATCGCTTCCACCGTCTGCGGCATGACGCCGTCGTCGGCCGCGACCACGAGGATCGCGATATCGGTGGCCTTCGCACCACGAGCACGCATGGCGGTGAACGCCTCGTGACCCGGGGTGTCGATGAAGGTGATCAGACGCTCTTCCTCGTTGAGGTTGGTGAGCACCTGGTAGGCACCGATGTGCTGGGTGATGCCACCGGCCTCGCCCTCAGCGACGTTGGCCTTACGGATCGTGTCGAGCAGTCGGGTCTTACCGTGGTCGACGTGACCCATGACGGTCACGACCGGCGGACGGTGCTCGAGGTCGTCCTCGCCGCCGGCGTCTTCGCCGTAGGTGAGGTCGAACGACTGCAGCAGTTCGCGATCTTCGTCCTCGGGGCTGACCACGTGGACGACGTAGTTCATCTCGCCGCCGAGCAGCTCGAGGGTCTCGTCGTTCACCGACTGGGTCGCGGTGACCATCTCGCCGAGGTTGAACAGTGCCTGCACGAGAGCTGCGGGGTTCGCGTCGATCTTCTCGGCGAAGTCCGACAGCGATGCGCCACGGGCGAGACGGATGATCTCGCCGTTGCCGCGGGGCAGACGCACGCCACCGACGGCGGGAGCCTGCATGTTCTCGTACTCGGCGCGCTTCGCCCGCTTCGACTTACGGCCACGGCGAACCGCGCCACCGGGACGACCGAAGGCGCCTGCGGCACCACCACGGCCACCGGGACCACCGGGACGACCGCCGCCGCCACCGGGACGACCACGGAAACCACCGGCCGCGGGAGCGCCGGCACCGGGAGCGCCGGGGGCACCGCCACCGCGGTAACCGCCACCGCCACCGCCACCACCGGGACGGCCTGCGCCGCCACCGCCGGGAGCGCCACCCGGACGACCCGGACGGCCACCGGCCGCGGGGCCGGGACGTGCGGAGCGTGCGGGCATGGCGCCGGGGTTCGGACGCGGAGGCATCGAACCCGGGTTGGGACGGGGACCACCGGGACGCGGGGCACCGCCCTGCGCGGCGGCCGGACGCTGACCCTGACCACCCTGACCGGGGCGGGGACCGCCCTGACCGGGAGCGGGACGCGGGCCACCCTGACCGGGAGCCGGACGGGGACCGCCCTGACCCGGAGTGGGACGCGGGCCACCCTGCGGAGCGGGACGCGGTGCCGGACGCTCACGATCGGGCGCCGAGCTGAACGGGTTGTTGCCGACGCGCGGAGCCTTCGGCCCCGGCTTCGGGCCGGGACCGGCCGGACGCGGACCGGGCGCGGCAGCACCCGGCGTCGCCTGACCCGGACGGGTCTGACCTGCGGCGGGCGCCTGTGCCGGACGCGGCGCGGCGGGAGCCGGACGCGGGCCGGGCGCGGGGGCGCCTGCGGGCTTGGTGGCCGGAGCCGACTGCGCGGCGGCCGGAGCGGGGCTCGCGGGTGCCGGAGTAGCGGGCTTGGCCTCGACCGGAGCGGCCTGTTCGGGCTTCGGCGCAGCCGGCGCGGCAGCGGCTGCCGGGGCGGGAGCGGCCGGAGCCGGACGCGGACCGGGGCGAGGGCCACCGGGGGTGGGCTTGGCAGCCGGACGGGCTGCTGCTGCCGACGACGGGCCGGGACGGGCCGCCGACTTGGCATCGGCCGCCGGAGCGGACTTCGACGCCAGTGATTCGCGCAGACGACGTGCGACGGGTGCTTCCACCGTCGAGGACGCCGACTTCACGAACTCGCCTTGCTCCTTGAGCTTCGCGAGTAGTTCCTTGCTTGTGACACCGAGCTCTTTAGCCAACTCGTGCACGCGGGCCTTGCCTGCCACTGCTCTCCTCACTGAGAGGCCGAGCAGTGACGCCGCCTAGGTAAGGCGGGCCCGCACGACCTCGGGTTATCTCCGACGGACGTTCATCGTTGGTGCTTCACGGTGTGCTCATGAGTGCTCGTGCCTGTTCTCGAGGTACTGCTCCAGGGCTGAGATATCCAGATTTCCGGACACTCGTAGGGCTCTGCCGAATGCTCGGCGCCGCTCTGCGGAACGCAAACAAACTGAAACGGGGTGCAGCCATGCACCCCGTCCGGGCTGTCTGCGCCGCGGATCGGGAACAATCGCGACATCGGTGTTCCGATGCTGCGCCACGATCCGCAACAGGTCGGCAGACGGCTCGCGCTGACGGCATCCGATACAGGTGCGAACGGATTGCGCGGGCCGGTCCTGTACCCACTCTACCGGTGACCCGGTCATAACGACGAACCCCTCCCCTCCGGAAGTTACGAACATGTCATCCGCCGGTCGGGATTCGACGTGTTCGGATCAGCTACGGTGCGCTTCCGGCCGGGCGGAGTCGTCCGGTTGCGGAGCCGCGTCGCTGCGGATATCGATGCGCCAGCCCGTCAGACGGGCAGCCAGGCGGGCATTCTGGCCCTCCTTGCCGATGGCGAGGGAGAGCTGGAAGTCCGGCACGATCACGCGTGCCGCCCTGGCGTCGGGATCGACGACGGTGACCGAAACCACCTTCGACGGCGAGAGCGCATTGCCGACGAACGTCGCCGGATCCTCGGCGTAGTCGATGATATCGATCTTCTCGCCCGCCAGTTCACTCATCACGTTGCGCACGCGCTGACCCATCGGGCCGATGCACGCGCCCTTGGCGTTCACGCCCGGCACGGTGGACTGCACGGCGATCTTGGACCGGTGTCCCGACTCGCGCGCCACCGCGACGATCTCGACGGAGCCGTCGGCGATCTCGGGCACCTCGAGCGAGAACAGCCGCCGCACCAGGTTCGGGTGGGTGCGCGAGAGCTGGATCTGCGGACCACGCGGGCCACGCGAGACACCGTAGACGTAGCACTTGATCCGGTCGCCGTGCTCGTAGGTCTCGCCCGGCACCTGCTCGGCGGGCGGGATCAGTCCCTCGGCGCCGTTGGCCTCGCTGCCGATGCGTACCACCACGATGCCGCGGGCATTGGCCCTGGCGTCGCGCTGGACCACACCGCCGACGATCTCACCCTCGTGGGTGGCGAAGTCGCCGAAGGACTTCTCGTTCTCGGCGTCACGCAGCCGCTGCAGCACCACCTGGCGGGCGGTGGTCGCGGCGATGCGGCCGAAACCCTCCGGGGTGTCGTCCCATTCGGAGACGAGGTTGCCGTCGGCGTCGAGCTCACGCGCCATCACCCGCACCACACCGGTCTTCTGGTTGATGTCGATGCGCGCGTTGGCCTCGTGGCCGTCGGTGTGCCGGTAGGCGGTGAGCAGTGCCGACTCGATCGCCGAGATCACGGTCTCGATCGAGATACCTTTGTCGGCGACGATCGCCCGCAAGGCTTCGATTTCAATATTCATTCCGCAACCCCTTCGGTGGGAGTGTCACTGTGTTGTCCTGGTGCGGCGAGGTCGGCGGGTTCTTCGCCCGGTACCGGGCGGCCCGGTGCGATACCGCCCGCGAGCTCGAGTTCGGCGGCGCCCGGTGCGTTGAACTCGACCTGGACGACAGCCTCGGCGATATCGACGACCGGAACGTGTACGCGGTGTGGCTTCACCTTGCCGCCGATGACGAGCGCGATGGCGGTGGCGTCGTCGGTGAACTGGCCGACGCGCGCGTCGAACCGGGCCTTGCCCTCGATCCGCTCGGCGCCGTCGGCCAGCTTCACGCGGACCTTGCGGCCCTGTGCGCGCCGCCAATGCCGTTCGGTGGTGAGCGGGCGCTCCACGCCGGGAGTCGTCACTTCGAGCAGATAGGCGGCTTCGCCGAAATCGCCTGCGGCATCGAGAAGTTCGGACATCTCGCGGCTGAGCGCGGCGATGGCGTCCAGGTCGGCGGGGCCGTCGCTGTCGACGGTGACCTTCACTCGAACCGGAGCCAGCTCGCCATTGCCCGCGGCGGCGATCGCGACGCCCTCGAGGTCGAATCCCCGGCGTGCGACGAGCTCAGCGACTAGCTGGCTCACCCTTTCCTCGGTGGGCATCGGCATATGGGCGGCTCCTGGTTCAGTTGTGACGCGATCGGAAATATCTACGCCGAAGGTCTAGCGTAACGCGCTCAGAGAGTGTAAAGGACCAGGCGCTGAGCGCCACGCACCGGTCCGACTCGGCGTGCCCGAGGCCTGTCAGCACGCATGCGAGCCGCCCGCGTGAGATCTGGCACGATGGTCAACGTGCCCCACCGCCATTCCGTCCCGCCGAGAGCCGGGCGACCTTCCGGCATGCGTTCCGACCGGCACGAACCCTCTCGGTTACGGGTCGAGCCCGCCGACGCGCACCTCGCCGGGCCGACGCAAGCTCCCACCGGCGCGACCGCGTCGCCGCCGCCCGCCGTAGTGCCGCATCCCACACCGGTGCAGCAGCTTTCACCGTCGGCGACCGGACGGGTCGACACCCGGCCTGCCTGGCGCCGCCGCACCGTGCTCCGACTCGTCGGCGCGAGCGCGATCGGCCTTCCCGTGGTGGCCACGCTGGCCGCCTGCACCGAGGACGATACCGTCCACGCGCCGGATCCTCTTGCCGCGCAAGAAGTTCTGGCTCGCGCCGATGCCGCGACCGCGACCGCGGCGATCGCGCTGGCACCCCAGTCGAATGCCGCGCTGAGCACGATCGCCACCGAGCGCACCGCGCACGCCGACGCGCTCCGCACCGAAATCGACCGGGTGATCGGCGTGTACGGCGACGGCACCACGCCCGTTCATCGCACGGGCGCCGTGACCGTGCCCGGCCCCGGCGGATCGCCGGTCCCGGCCTCGGAGGCCGAGACCGCGTCCGCGCAGCCGGCCACCCTCGCGCAAGTGCGTGATCAGCTGGTCCGGTCCCAACAGTCCGCCGCCGCCCTGGCCCGCACCGAAACCGGCTATCGCGCAGGTCTTCTCGCGTCGATCAGCGCGGCCTGTGCCACCCAGGCAGGAGTCCTGCTGACATGACCGAACAGCGAACGGCATTGCAGAGCGCACTCGATGCCGAGTACGCGGCCGTCTACTCCTACGGCCTGATCGCCGCGTACGCCAATGCCGACCGGTCCCGGCTGGTCGCCGAGTTCAGCGCCGCGCATCGAGCACGTCGCGACAGCACGGTCGAACTGCTCGAAGCGGAGGGCACCGCGCCCGACGCTCCCCGCGCCGCCTACACCCCACCCGCCCCGGTCGACGACCCGATCCCCGCGGCGCATCTCGCGGTGAGCGTCGAAACCGATTGCGCGGCAGCGTGGTACGCGGTCGTGGAGAACGCGACCGACGAAGTGGTGCGCGCCACCGCGACGGAAGCCCTCACCGAGGCCGCCGTTCGCCGCGCCCGCTGGCAGACGATTCTGGGATCGGTCCCGGTCACCGTCACCTTCCCGGGACGGGCGTAGCGAACCGAGTCGGCGGTTGCGGGT
>NZ_JBHWZY010000245.1:0-8356 GCF_042727815.1 Nocardia sp. NPDC060220 | reverse complement strand
CCGTTGCTTGCTCCTTCGTCGCCTACGCAACGGCACCTGATCGACGGGACGGCCGCGAACCCGGCCGCTGCGCGTCCGGCCCCTCCCTAGGGGTCGGGGGTTGGGGTCGGGGCTGAGTGGGCGGCATGTTGGCGCGGTGGCAATAATCAGGGCATGAGTGAATGGAAGGCCTTTACCGTCGAGATCGCCGACAACGTTGCCCAGGTCACGTTGATCGGACCGGGCAAGGGCAATGCGATGGGACCCGACTTCTGGCGCGAGCTGCCAGAGGTCTTCGCCGAGCTCGACGCGGATCCGCAGGTACGGGCGGTGGTGGTGACCGGGGCGGGCAAGCACTTCTCGTTCGGTCTCGACCTGGCCGCGACCGCGGGCACGCTGGCTCCGGTGCTGGCCGACGACGCGAAGGCGGGGCCGCGCACGGAGTTCCTCAAGGAGGTCCGCCGGATGCAGGCCTCGGTGACGGCGCTGGCCGAGTGCACCAAGCCGGTGATCGCAGCGGTGTCCGGGTGGTGCATCGGCGGTGGTCTCGACCTGATCGCCGCTGCCGATATTCGTCTGGCCAGCGCGGATGCCAAGTTCAGCCTGCGTGAGGCGAAGGTGGCGATCGTCGCCGACATCGGGTCGCTGCAGCGCCTGCCCGGCATCATCGGCGAGGGCAATCTGCGGGAGCTGGCCTTCACCGCCAAGGATATCGACGCGGCCCGTGCCGAGCGGATGGGCCTGGTGAACGAGGTGTTCGCCGATCAGGAGGCCGTGCTGGCCGCCGCGCACGCGATGGCGCGCGAGATCGCCGGTAACCCGCCGCTGGTGGTGCAGGGCATCAAGGACGTGCTCGAGCAGCGGACCAGCCCGGCGATCGCCGACGGCCTGCGTTACGTGTCGACGTGGAACGCGGCGTTCCTGCCGTCGAAGGACCTGCCCGAGGCGATCGCGGCGGTCTTCGAGAAGCGCACGCCGGAGTTCAAGGGCGAGTAAAGGCAGTTCAAACGGTTGCCACGGCGACCGTTCTGCCTACATACTTGCATCACACAACTAATTGATTGATGCAAGTAAAGGTAAACGTGTGAGTGAGAGTGAGCCCGCGATCGACGCGATCGCGATCCAGCTCGTGCGGCTGCACCGGCTGCGCGATCGGGCGATGGCCCAGATCAAGGACCACTCGGGGATCGACCCGGCGGGGTTCATGGTGCTGTTCCGGTTGGTGTGTGACGGGCCGATGCGCTCGGGCGCGCTCGCCGACGCGGTGCATTCGGACGCGTCGACGGTGAGCAGGCAGGTCGCGCAGCTGGTGGAGCGTGGCCTGGTGGTGCGCGCAGCCGACCCCGACGACGGGCGAGCCACCGTGCTGGAGGCCACCGACTACGGGCGCGAGACCGCCGACCGGATCCGGGCGCGGCGCCGGAATTCCATCGCCATCGTCACCGAGAACTGGTCCACCGACGATCGCGCGCTCTTCGCCGGGCTGCTGACGCGGTTCGTCGAGGACTACGACGCGGCCCGCCCGGTCCTGCTGGCCCAGCCGCCCGCACTGAGCACTACGGAGAACGTTTCGTGACGACAACCGCGGCCCCGGTGGAATCACCGGCAGGCTTCACCCATCGCCAAATCCTGACCATCCTGTCCGGGCTGATGCTCGGCATGCTGCTGGCCTCGCTCGATCAGACGATCGTGTCGACGTCCATCCGCACCATCGCCGACGACCTCGACGGCTACTCGCTGCAGGCCTGGGCCACCACCGCCTACCTGATCACCGCGACGATCAGCACCCCGCTCTACGGCAAGCTCTCGGACATGTTCGGCCGCAAGCCGTTCTTCCTGGCCGCGATCGGTCTGTTCATCGTCGGTTCGCTGCTGTGCACGCTGGCCACGTCGATGTATCAGCTGGCCGCGTTCCGCGCGTTCCAGGGTCTGGGCGCGGGCGGACTCATGTCGCTGGCGCTGGCCATCATGGGCGACATCATCGGACCCCGTGAACGCGCCCGCTACCAGGGCTATTTCCTTGCGGTGTTCGGCATTTCGAGTGTGCTCGGACCCGTCCTCGGCGGGCTGCTGGCCGGGCAGGACACCATTCTCGGCATCACCGGCTGGCGCTGGGTGTTCCTGGTGAACGTGCCGCTGGGGCTGCTCGCCCTGGTGGTGGTGACCCGGGTGCTGCACCTGCCGCGCAAGCCGCACGCCACCCACCGCATCGACTTCGCGGGTGCGATCGTGCTCGCGGTCGGATTGGTTCCGCTGCTGATCGTGGCCGAACAGGGTCGCGAATGGGGCTGGAGCGGTAACTCTTCGGTGATCTGTTACGCGATCGGCGCGATCGGGCTGGCCGGCTTCGTCGTGGTCGAGAAGTTCATGGGAGACGCGGCGTTGATCCCGCTGCGGATCTTCGACAATGTGACGTTCGCGCTCGGCGTGGTGATCTCCTTCGTCGTCGGTGCGGCGATGTTCGGCGGCATGCTGCTGCTGCCGCAGTACCTGCAGGTGGTGCGCGGCGCCGGGCCGACCGAGGCAGGTCTGCAGATGCTGCCGATGGTGCTCGGGCTGATGACCGGTTCGATCGTCTCGGGTCGGCTGATCTCGAAAACCGGCCGCTACCGGGCATTCCCGATAATCGGCGCGATCATGCTGACGCTCGGGTTGTTCCTGCTGCACCTGCTCGACGCCGACAGCCCGCTGTGGCTGGCGATGCTGTTCATGGCGGCCACCGGCTTCGGCCTCGGCAATCTCATGCAGCCGCTGACCCTGGCCTTGCAGAACGCGCTGCCGCCCAAGGACATGGGCGTCTCGACCGCGTCGGCGACGTTCTTCCGTCAGATCGGCGGCACCCTCGGCGCCGCGGTGTTCCTGTCGATCCTGTTCTCGCTGCTCACCCCGAACATCACCACCGAATTGCAGCAGTCGGCGGCGGACCCCGCCTACCAGCAGGCCGTGATCGAGGGCGCGCAGAGCGCCAACCCGGCGGATGCCGCGCTGGCCAAGGGCCTGCTGGCGCACGACACGTCGGCCGCGGGCAAGGTCCTCCAGGACAGCTCGATCATCCAGCAGCTCGACCCCGAACTCGCCAAGCCCTTCCAGGTGGGCTTCGCCGACTCGATGTCGACGGTGTTCCTCGTCGCCTCCGCGGTGGCGTTGATCGCCCTGCTGCTGGTGCTGTTCTGGAAGGAAGTTCCGCTGCGGATGTCGGGGGGAATCCAAGCCGACGGCGATGCCAAGGCCGCCGAAGGGGTGGGTGCGCTGGTCGACACCGCCGCGCAGTCCGCCGCGTCAGCCGGGGACCCGCGCGACGGGGACGAGGGTGGTCGAGTCCGAGCGGGTGCGCCCCCGGCATGATCATCGGGTGAGTCGATTCGGCAGCGGTGGTGTAGTGCGGCGGTTACGTCGTCTGCCCGCCGCTGTCGGCTATCTGCTGGTGGGCGGGCTGACCGGGGTGGCGTCGCTGTTCGCGGTGGTCGCGCTGGCGATCGTGGCGGCCGCGAGCCTGATCGGGATCGGGATTCCCGCGCTGCCGGAGGCGGTCAAGTTGATCCGGCCGCTGCTGGGGCTCGAACGGCGCAGGGCGGGCAGGTTGCTCGGCACGCCGATCGTGTCCGCCTACCGGCCGTTGACCGGCGACCTGCGTCATCAGCTCGCGACGCTGGCCGCCGATCCGGCGAATCGGCGTGATCTGGCCTGGCTGGTGCTGCACGCGATCATCGGATTGCCACTGGCCGCACTGGCGGTGGCACTGCCGCTGAGCGCGGTGCAGCATCTCGCCGTCGCGAGTTATTGGAGTGCGCGGGCCGACGGCACGGTGTCCAGCGGCGGCATCGTCATCGATTCTTGGACCGCCGCCGTGGTGAGCGTGGCGGTCGGCATCGTCTACGGCGCCCTCGCACTGCGCGCGCCCGAGGCGGCGAACGCGCAGGCCCGAGTGGCAGGGGCGTTGCTCGCGCCGGACGAGAACGCCGTGCTGGCCGATCGGGTCGCCGAGCTGACCGTGACCAGGGCCGCCGCGTTGGACGCGCACGGTGCCGAACTGCGCCGCATCGAACGCGATCTGCACGATGGCGCCCAAGCCAGAATCGCGGCGGTGATCATGCAACTCGGACTGGCCGAGCAATGGCGCGACCGTGATCCCGAAGCCGCCGATCGGATGGTGCGGACAGCGCAGGACACGGCTTCGGCGGCCTTGGCCGAACTGCGCGATGTGGTGCGCAGCGTTTACCCGCCGGTGCTCTCGGATCGGGGCCTGAACAGCGCCGTCTCCGCGCTGGCCGCGCGCAGTCCGATCCCGTGCGTGCTCGAATCCAACGGCATCACCCGGCGGCCGATGGCGGTGGAGGCCGCCGCCTATTTCGTGATCGCCGAGGCCATCACCAACGCGACCAAACACTCCGGTGCCGACACACTGTCGATAGAACTGGGTGGGCCGCCCGATCTGCTCACCGTCGAGATCCGCGACGACGGTATGGGTGGAGCGAGCGCGACCGACGGGGGTGGTCTGGCCGGCATCCGGCGCAGGGCCGAGGCGCTCGACGGGCAGATGACGCTGAGCAGCCCCGCCGGTGGGCCTACTGTGGTGCGGGTGGAGTTGCCGTGCGGGTCGTGATCGCCGAGGACGACGCCCTCCTGCGGGAAGGCCTCGTGCTGCTGTTGAAGACGGCCGGGATCGACGTGGTGGCCGCCGTCGACAATGCCGACGATTTCCTCGCCGTCGTCACCGCCGACCGGCCGGACGCCGTGGTGGTGGATGTGCGGCTCCCGCCTACCTTCACCGACGACGGCCTGCGCGCCGCGGTGCGCGCCAGGACCGTCCACCCCGGGCTGCCGGTGCTCGTGCTGTCGTCCTATGTGGAGGACAGTTACGCCTCCGAACTGCTCGGTGACGGTGGTGGTGGCGTCGGGTACCTGCTCAAGGAACGGGTCGGCAAGGTCGACCGGTTCCTCGAATCCCTGCACCGCGTCGCCGCCGGTGGCACCGCGATGGACCCGGAAGTGATCGCACAACTGCTGGTGCGCCGCAAGGTCGACGATCCGCTGTCCACGCTGACCGCCCGCGAACGCGAAGTGCTCGCGCTGATGGCCGAAGGACAGGACAACTCCGCCATCGCGGCGCGCCTGGTCGTCACCGAAGGCGCTGTGCTCAAACACATTCGCAGCATCTTCGCCAAGCTCGGCCTCGCCGCCGACGAATCGGGCCACCGCCGGGTCCTCGCCGTACTGGCCTACCTGAACGCGCGCCCCGGATCGTCCTGACAGACCGGGTCGGTGTCGGGCAGCGTGCCGTCGCGGAGATAGGCGTTGACGGTCGTGTCGACGCAGGTGTTCGGGTAGTTGCCGTAGATCCAGTGCACCGCGACATCTTCCAAGGTCACCATGCGTGACCCCGTCATTGCCCGGTGCATGACCCGCGCGCCCGCGTGGGTGGTGCGGGTGTCGTCGGTGGACTGGACGATCAGGCTCGGCACCGCATTGCCGATCACGGTCGGCTGCTCGACCGGGGGCGCCCAGAACGCGCACGGCGGAATGTTGTTCGCGAACGCGCCGAACAGCGGTTGATCGGCACGGCTCGCCTCGATATTGCGCCAGTACCAGGCTGGATCGCGCGGTACTTCCACATCGCCGCACAGGACGGCCAACGCCGGTGAGTAGTCGCGTGGCCGCGCGGTGAGCATGAAGGCGAGCGAGGCGGCAAGCTCGGGTTCGGGCCGCACCTCGATGCCGTCGGCGGCATCGGCGAGTTGCCGGATCTGGCGTGCCAGCAGCGGATAGTTGCGTGGGTCGTCGAGCCCGCGGTAGAGCACCATCGGCAGGCTGTGTTCGTCGACGGTGAACTCGCCGATCCGGATCGGCCGGTCGTTCGCGCGGTGGACCATGGTCTGCACGGTCGACCTGACCGCGGAACGGTCCGCGCCGAAACGGAACTCGCCGTCGTGGGCGGCCACCCAATCGGCCCATCGGTCGAATGCCGCCTCGTTGACCGGGCCCATGGCACGGATCATCCCGACCGATCCGTAGTGCTCGGGGTCGACGGCACTGTCGAGGACGAACCGGTCGCTGCGCTCGGGGAACAGCTGTGCGAAGACCGCGCCGAGGTAGGTGCCGTAGGAGGTGCCGAAGTAGCTGATTCGTTCCTCGCCGAGGGCGGCACGGATGACGTCCATATCGCGGGCGGTGTTGCGTGTGGTGATGTGGTGCAGCCGAGGTCCCTCGTTCGTCGCGCACAGCGCGGCGAGTTCGGCATGCTGGGCGACGCTTTCGGCGAAACCGACGCCGTCGAGACCGGCGGATTCCAGCCCGAATCCGTGCTGCCAGCGGCAGTTCACCGGGGTGGAGCGGCCGATACCGCGCGGATCCATGCCGATCAGGTCGTAGCGGTCACGGACCTCGGAGCTCATCGCCTCGCGTACGTCGATCATGAAGTCGAGACCGGGAGCGCCGGGGCCTCCCGGATTGGACAGCAGCACGCCGCGACGTTTCGCGGGGTCCGTAGCGGGCAGCCGCGAGATGGCCACGGTCATCGTTTCCGCCTGTGGCGCCGAGTAATCCACCGGTACCCTCACCTGCGCGCACTGGGCGCCCGCCGGATCGAGACGCGGATCATCGCAGGACTGCCAGGTCAGCGACTGATGGCGAAAACGATCGAGCGGGTCGACATCGGCCGATGCCGTGGTGGCGGTGAGCAATCCGGCGGCCGTCGCGGCGACCGCGACGGCCAGGATCGCGCGTTTCATGAGGCACAGACCACGGTGTCGAAGGCCCGCTCGACAACCTCTGCCTGGTCTTTGCTGTTCGGCAGCTCGTTCACGGTGATGGTCACCGCGACGCCGTCGGCTGTGACCCCGGTGCGGGTATCGAAACCGGGGATGCTGCCACCGTGGGCGACGGTCGTCCTGCCACACGAGGTGGTCTGCACGACCAGGCCTAATCCGTAACCGGCCGAAGGCATTCGGTCGAACTGCACCGTCTGCCGCATCTGTTCCAGCTGTGCGGCGGGCAGCAACTTGCCGTCCAGCAGTGCGAGGAAGAAGCGGTTCAGATCCGAGCCGGTGGCGATCATCGCACCTGCGGTATCGCCCCATGAGGGATCGAAGTCGGTGAAATCGACACGGGCGCCGTCGATTTCCTGATAGCCGCGCGGGTGTGGTGTGCGCAGGCCGATGTCGCCGGGTGCGGGAAAGTAGGTGTCGCGCAAGCCGAGTGGCTCGATGATCCTGGTGGTGATCTCCGTGGCGGCGGGGCGGCCGGTGACCTGCTCGATCAGCATGCCGAGCAGGATGTAGTTGGTGTTGGTGTAGACCGAGCGGGCGCCGGGTTCGTGCCGCGGCGGCATCGTCATCGCGATGCGGACCAGCTCGCTGGGCGAAAAGTGGCGCAGGCGGATGACTTCCGGGTCTGGCTCGATCTGCTGCGTGCCGGGGTCGGCACGCAGGCTGGGATCGCCGCCGGCCAGATAGTCCGGTAGCCCGCTGGTGTGCTGGAGCAGTTGGCGCACGGTGATGCGGTTGCCATCGTTGCCACTGCCCTGCACGACGCCCGGTAGGTACCGCTCGACGGGACCATCGAGTTCGACCTTCCCCTCGGCGACCAACTGCATGACCACGGTCGCGACGAAACTCTTGGTGTTGCTGCCGATTCGGACGTACGCCCCGTCGGGAATCGGTGCGCCGGTCTCGATATCACCGACCCCCGCGGTGACGGTCTGTTCGCCGGCCGCGGTGGTGATCACGGCCTGGGCGCCGGGGAATCCCGCCTGCACCACCGATTCGAGCGCCTGCCGGATCTCCGGCCGACCCGGTTGCGCCGCCGTGGCGCTGTTCTCGGGGCCGCACGCGGTGACGGTGAGTAGTGCGAGCATGCCGGTTCCGGCCGCGAAGGCACGCCGTGACTTGCTCGAAAAAGTGGTGTTGAGCTGCATGATTCGAGCCTAGGTACGAGCGGGCGCCGTGCCCATGCCGCGCACACCCGAATCGAAGGTGGTGCCTGCGCTACCAACCTTGGGGTGGGGTAGGTGAAGCGACCAAGGGGAGAGTGAACTTACCCCTAGGGTTGGCTGTTCAAACCTCTGCGCCGCAATAACTTCGAGAAGTCGAAGTTGTCCGCGTCAGGAGAATCAATATGCGCATCAAATCCACCATCGCCGCTGCCCTGCTGGCCGTCGCGACCGTCGCCGGGGTGTCGGCGGTCGGTGCGGGCAGTGCCGCCGCGGCGCCGTACGGAACGTATTACGGCACCTACTACGAGCTCTATCAGTGCCGCGCGGCCGGGGAAGATCCGTACACCGGCGGGTATTACTGGGAGTGCACGGAGAGCTGGGACGGCTGGGATCTCTACATCTGGTACTGACACCGAAACGGGAAGTCCGAAAACTCTTCGGACTTCC
>NZ_JBHWZY010000244.1:0-8376 GCF_042727815.1 Nocardia sp. NPDC060220 | reverse complement strand
CCGGTTACGCCGGTCGCGGTGCCCGCGCGTTGAGATCCGCGCGTCGGCGTCTATTTGCCGGACGCCCCGAGAGTCATCAGATCCTTGGCCGAGACCTCGGGTAGGTATGCCTTCGTCAGAGCGATGCCGATGCGGGGCAGGTCCGCCTCGTCGCGGTAGCACAGGTACACCGGCTCGTGGCGGGGCTGGAACTTGGCCTTGAACGTATGCAGTGACCGGAAGCCGTAATACGGCTCCATCGCGGCGCCGAGCCCTTCGAGCAGACGGTCGATGGGCTCGGCACCGTCGGTACTCGCACTGCGCGCCAACGGTGCCCCCGAGAGCGAAACGATCTCGGCGCCTTCCTCTTTGAACTCCTGGCAGGACGAGGCGATGAGAAATTCCACCACCGGCCGGAAACCGCCGGGGCGCCTGCGCATCACGTCGAGGGTCCAGCCACGGATCTCGTCGCCGGGGCCGTAGACGGGCAACCACGAGGTGACGCCGTGCACGCTGCCCTTGGCGTCGACGGCCAGCCCCACCCGCACGGCCGGGTCGAGTGCCTCCTCCACGCCGCCGAGGGTGAATCCCATTTCGGGCAGCCCCTTTTCGCCCACCCACTCCTCGGAGATGGCGCGCACCTGGGCGATCACCGCGAACGGTTCGTCGGCCAGCTCGACGAGCCGGAACTCGATGCCCTCCTTGTTCGCCTTGTTGATCGCGGACCGGATGTCCTGCCACGCCTTGCCCTTGAACTCGAGCTGCGGCAGGTCGACGATGGTGTCCTCGGCGATCTGCACACTGCGCCACCCGAGTTCGTCCGCGATCTCGGCGACCGCCTCGGTGGTGGAGAACAGGCACGGGACGAGTCCGTCGGCTTCGCAGCGATCGGTGAACCCGGCGATGGTGGCGGGGAGGAGCTCGGTGGGGCCGATCGGATCGGTGAGCACGATGACAGTGCCCGCATGACGTTGATAGGCGACGCAGCGTTCACCGTCGGCGGCGAACCAGTATTTGTTCTCCGGCCAGGTCGTCATCCACGACATGGTGCTGCCGCCGTAGCGGGCGAGCAGGGCGCGCACCGCATGTCCGGGATCGGTGCCGGTGAGTGCGCCGTCGGTGATCTTGCGCCGCACGGGCACCCGGAACGCGCCGCGGCCGCTGTAGAGCAGCGCCACCTCGACCGCCCACAGCAGACCTGTTCCGAAGGTCACCGCGCCTTCGGTCTCGAAGTCGGTGCCGATGGCCACGCCGAGCAGCACCAGCGTGAACACCACGTGCAGCAGGCCGTAGGCGAGCGTGCCCCACCACGCCCAGTGCCTGCCTTTCCGCAGTTGCTCGGCCACCACCGTGATCACCACCACGGTCAGGATCGTGCTCCACAGCGAGCCGCGTTCGTTCTCGGTGGGACCGAGCAGGCTGTTGCCGGGGAAGAAGTACACCGCCACCGAGGCCGTCGCGATCACCAGCAGGCCGATGAAGGCCAGCATGCGGACCTCACGTCGGGTGCGGGGCCAGAAGCCGTGTTCGGTGCGGCTGAACAGCTTTTCGCCCGCGGGCAGCCAGACGGCGATCGCGATGAGATGCATGAGATCGGCGAAGGTCGACTCGAACAGGAACGTGAGCGCCACGTGCGCCATCAGCACGGCGCGTACCCGCAGGCGCCACGGCGACCGCAGCGTTGCCGAGACCGCGGCCAGCGCCGAGAACGCGGCCGTGGTGAATCCGACATCGCGGACCTCGGAAAGCCGGTCGGCCCAACCGAGATGGGTGTGGGCCAGCAGCCCCACCGTCACCGACGCGCCGAGAATGCCGATCAGCTGGCCCGACAGACAGACCAGTGCGGTGCGCACGGTGCCGAGCCGCCACTCCGTCCAGCCGACCGCCACCGCGAAAATGATTGCCATGCAGAAGTATTGGAAGGGGGTGAGTCCGAAGAACCAGCCGGACAGCGGCGTCCACCACTTGCCCTCGGTGAGCGGCGGCCAGCCGTAGGCGATATCGGGATACCAGGAACGCTCGTCGAGCCTGCGCCACAGACCACCGCTGGCGATGCCGAGGATCGCGACCACGACGAGGAAGCCGAGGGTGAACGGCATCCGGCGGATCACAGTGTGCGCCATGGTGACGCCGCGCGAGGGCGCCGATTCGGGGGCAGCCGCGTTGTCGTTCATAGAACCACCCTTTGCTGCGAGTGCGCCGCACCGGCGCGGTGAGGTCGTCTGTGTACCGTATGTCATCGCGGTCGTACCAGGACCGCGATGCGCGCGCCAGGGCAGTCGAGGTGGCATCTGTGGAGGTCAGAGATGACGCGAATCACCGATCTGTCGTTGCTCACCGGATGGTTGCCGGTGGCGTTGACGGTCCTGGGCGCCCTGGGTGCGGTCTGGTTGCTGTTACCTCGCGTACGACGATATGTCACGACGATCATGCCGATCGTGGTGCTGGCCGCGGTGGTGCTCACCGTGGCGCTGTACTTGTTCGTGGAGGAGGTGTGGCGGCCCTTTCCCGATCCGATCGCCGTGTCGGTGTACGTGCTGATCGGGATCGCGGTGGCGGCAGTGCTGTTGGTGGTGCCGCGAATCCTGGTGCGCCGGACGGTGTGGACCGGCGTGGTGACTGTGCTCGCGGCCGTGGCGGTGCTGGTGGCGGTGGGAGTCAGGATCAACCTGGAGTACGCGTCGTATCCGACGGTGGGCGCGGCGCTCGGGGTCGAACAGATCGACCGGGTCGACGCGCGTGAGCTGACCCGGCGTGAGCAGGTGATCAGCGCGCGTCCGCTCGAGCCGGCCTGGCCCGCGCCCGGTGGATTGCCCGACGGCGGGCGAGTTCTGACCGCGACGGTGCCGCCGACGGCGTCCGGATTCACCGCGCGCGATGCCCAGATCTATCTGCCGCCCGCCTATTTCGCGGATCCACGTCCTCTGCTGCCGGTGCTGGTATTGCTCGCCGGTGAGCCGGGTGCGCCGCAGGACTGGTTCGTCGGTGGGCAGCTGGTCGAGACCATGAATTCGTTCGCCCGCGCGCACAACGGGCTCGCACCGGTCGTCGTGGTGGCCGACGGGACCGGCTCCCAGATGGCGAACCCGCTGTGCCTGGACTCGAAACTCGGCAATGTCGCCACGTACCTGGCCGTCGACGTGCCGAACTGGACGCGAGCGAATCTGCAGATCGACCCGGATCCGCGTTCCTGGGCGGTGGGCGGACTCTCCTACGGCGGCACCTGCGCACTGCAACTCGCCACCAATTACCCCGCCGTCTATCCCACCTTCCTCGACATGTCGGGTGAGGACGAGCCGACCCTGGGTGACCGTCAGCGCACGGTGGACGCCGCGTTCGGTGGGGATACCGCGGCGCTGCTGCGGGTCAACCCGCTCGATCTGCTGCGGACGCGGGCGTATCCGGACTCCGCCGGCGCGTTCGTGGTCGGCGCCGATGACGAGACGTACCGGCCGCAGGTGGAGCGGATGTATCAGGCGGCGAAGGACGCGGGGATGGACGTGCGGTTGCGGATTCTGCCCGGCGGACACAGCTTCGCGCTGTGGGAGTTCGGGCTGCGTGATCAGCTGCCGTGGCTGGCTACCCGGCTCGGCCTGACACCCTGATCGGCGACGGATTCCGCGAGGGTCCCCGGAGTACAGTTCGACGCATGTCCGAGGCGAAAACCCCAGGTACGGACGTCGGTGGCCCGCCCGCCGAGCAGCAGATCGCCGAGGCCGCGCTCGCCATCGTCGACGCGGACGGCGCGGGGGCCCTGTCCGTCGGTGCGGTGGCGCGACGGCTCGGGGTCGACGCGGACGCTGTGCACGCCCGCGTCGGTGGGTTGGACGGCCTCGAACGCACGGTGATCGACAACGTGCTGTCGTCGGTGGCGCTCGGGCCGCTCTCCGACGACGGTGTGGAGTGGACCGCGGCGGTGATCCAGTTCGCGCTCGGCATGCGCGCTCGGCTCTTCGACCACCCCGCCGTGGCGGAGTTGATCATGTCGGGGCCGATGGACAGTCCGTCGGCCGATGGGCCGGTGGCACGGGATATGACCGAGTCGCTGTTCGTCTGCCTCGCCCGCGGCGGCCTCCAGGCGCCCATCCGTGCGCACGGGGTCTACGCGGTATTCGTGTACGTGCTCGGTTCGATCGCCCTCGACGTGGCGGAAACCGACGGAAAGCCGCCACTGCCAGGCGAATCGGAGCGGATCGCGGCCCGCCGCGCGGCGCTGCGAGACCTGGATCCAACCAGGTGGCCGCGCACCGCGGCGCATCTGGAGGAGATCGCCGCCTGGACCTCGGTGGATCAGTTCGTCTGGGGGCTTCGTGTGCTGCTCGTCGGGATGACGGCGACCTGACGCGCGAACGCGCCGCGGCCGAGCAGAGCCGCAAAGGCCAGCAGCCACCCGCTCCACAACACGTAGCCGAGGAAGTTGACGACGGCGGCGGGCTCGATGCCGAGCGGGATGACGACGCCGGTCGCGATGGCGGCGGCGCTGGTGTAGCCGAGTGCGGCGAACCACCGCGGGGTGCGCAGGGCCGCGATGACCAGTGCGGTCCAGATCGCGGTGAGGGTGTAGCCGGCGGTTTCGCCCAGGAGGGTGCCGAGCAGGGTGTGCTGTCGTTCGAAAGTGTCCGCGTCGGTCAGGGTGGGGACCAGTAGCGGCCAGCGCAGCAGGCCGATGGTTTGCACGAGGGCGGCGGCGATGCCGGCTCGCACCGCCCAGCGCATCGTGGGGGAGTCGTCCAGGCGCCCGATCAGAACGGACAACGGGATGAAAGCGCACGCCGCGGCCGCGAGGAGGGCGAACAGCGTGACGATCGTGGCTTGCTCGGCCCGGAATCGGGCGAGGACCTCGGTGGCGGGCAATTGCAGGACGTCGGGGTAGTCGAACGTCATCCCGAGGCCGACGAAGGCGAGGTTCATCAGGATCGGGGCGCCGATCAGCAGCGTGATGGTGGTCCATGGCTTGTTGTGCACGAGAATCCATTCTGGCTGTACGGGGTACAGGTAGCTGTACGGGGTACAGTCCACCGCATGTCGAAGGCGAAGTCAACAGGTGGCGGCGCGGCGCGGCCGGCGCGGCGCTCGTTCACCGAAGAGCAGGTGGTGGACATCGCGCTACAGCTCCTCGATGAGGGCGGGACCGGGGCGCTGTCGATCCGGGCGGTGGCGAGCAAGCTCGGGGTGAATCCCAATGCCGTGTACACCTACGTGGCGAGCCGGGCCGATCTGGAGCGCGCCGTGATCGAACGCGTGCTCTCGGCGGTTGCCCTCGAACCCCTGCGCGACCCCGGCGTGGAGTGGGCCGACGCGGTGATCCAGTTCGCGCGCGGCCTGCGCGCGGAGCTGCTCGCGCATCCGGCGGTCGCGCTGTTGATGATGTCGGGGCCGATGGACGGGCCGTCGGCGAGCGATGTCGGCGAGGCGCTGTTCGGGTGCCTGGCTCGAGGCGGTTTGTCCGAGGCGAGGCAGGCGAACGGTGTGTACTCGCTGATCGTGCAGGTGCTCGGCGGCATCGCGCTCACGGTCGCCGAGACCGACGGAAAGCCGCCGCTCACCCCGGAATCCGAGCGGGTCGCGCAACGTCGCGAGGGGCTGGCCCTGCTCGACGGCGATCGCTGGCCACGCTCGGCGGCGCAGGTCGACGCGATGGCGGCGTGGAACTCCGAGGATCAGTTCGTATGGGGGCTGCGTGCCTTGCTCACGGGGATCGCTGCCGGCTGACTACCAAGGCGCGGGATGTAATCCCGTTGCCGCACATGCCTTGTCGACGGCCTCGGGCAGGGAATCGTTGTCGGCGGCGAGGCTGACCAGGGCGAGTGTGTAGGTATCGCCGAGGTGGGAGAGGTAGCCCGCGAGCTGGGTGCGGGGGAAGGCGGTGATGCCGGGATGGATCGCGCGGGCGGCCACCCGGGTGCAGTCGTGCGGGCCGACTCTTCGCACCGCGTCGGGGAGGGTTCCGATGTTGGAGCACAGGATGTCTCGCTCGCCCGCACCCTCGCTGAGGGTGTAGGCCCAGCGGTCGGGGATCACCTGGAGGATCTCCTCGGGCAGGCCCGCGGGGCTGGACATTCGGTGCTGATAGGCGGACCTCGCCTTGTCGCGAATGGTTGCGGGAGTGTCGACGCGGTGGATGGCGATCTCGGTCACCGCGAGATCGTTGTCGACTCGGGGTTCCTCGCGCGTGTCGACGGGCAGGCTCGCGGTGATGATCGGGTTCGGGAAGCCGTTCTGCCACAGGATGTTCGCGATCAAGTGGATGAACAGGCTGTTCGGGGTCCCGCCGAGGGTGCTCGCGGTGGTGTCCCAGTGGGCGGCATCGAAGGTCAGCAGGAGGGGGCGCAGGTGCCGGTCGCCGGTCGAACCGGGAATCGCCGGCGCAGCGCTGCTGGAGGCCGACTCGCGCGGAACGTGGTCCGTGGTCGGTCGGGCCGACCGCCGGGGGAACCTGCGTAACAGCGCCCGGGTCGTGCCGCCGAAGATGGTGACCCACTGGGAGACCGCATCCGCCCACTCCGACGACGTTGTTCGGTACCGCGTTTCGCTGATGGGCGCTAGGCCGATCGAGGCGTGCGCCGGATCGAGCGAGCGCAGGGCGGCGGTGACGGCGTGGATCAGGCCACGGGCGTCGGCCAGGACATGCGAACAGGTCAGGGCGACAACGGTTCCGCCGTCGTCGAGGCGGGCGGCGGACAGGCGCCAGCCGGGCGCGAACTCGGGGTCCAGATCGGTGCCGAGGCTGTCGGCCCATGGCAGGACCGCGTGGGCGGGGAGTGGGCCGATACCGCGACCGGAATCGTGGTGGGCGATCGGCATTGCCGGCCAGCCGGTCTCGGAGATCGCGGTCCGGTTCGGGAGGAGGTCGAGGGGGTGGGCGCTGGTGTTGGGCTGCCAGCCTCTGCGGGCGCCCGGAACCCGGGAGCCGACCACTCTGCGGCCGAGCCTGCCCAGCCGCAAGTGATCGTGAATCGCTTGCAACAGCGCGGGTTCCATCGCATCGGGAGTACGCCACAGACCCTGTAGCGCGATGGGCGTGCCCATCCCGCGGTGGGTCCGCAGGAAGATCTCGTCGACGACCGTGAGGCGGTCCATCAGCGGTGGTCGGCGCTACCGTGCCTGCCCTCACCCGCGGCGAAGCGGGCGGCGCCGTCGAGTGCGCCGCCGGTCAGCGCGGTCATGCCGTGCCGGAATTCGACGCGCAGCGCCTCCTCCTCGGTGTGTCCGTACTGGTCGTACAGGGCGGCGCGGTCGGTGCGCAGACAGGTCTGGGGGAGCGCGGCGAGCTGGGCGGCCAGTTCCTCTGCCGCGCGGCGGGCGTCGCCGGTGGGCACGACCCGGGTGACCAGGCCCATCTGTAGCGCCTCGGGCGCGCTCACCGGGCGGCCGGTGAGGATCATGTCGAGTGCGCGACCTTCGCCGACGATGCGCGGGAGGCGCACGGTGCCGCCGTCGATCAGCGGGACGCCCCAGCGGCGGCAGAAGACGCCGAAGATGGAGTCCTGCTCGGCGATTCGCAGATCACACCACAGGGCCAGTTCGAGCCCGCCCGCCACGGCGTACCCGGACACCGCCGCGATCACCGGCTTGGACAGGCGCAGCCGGGTCGGGCCCATCGGGCCGTCACCGTCCTCGGTGGCCTGATTGCTGTTCTCGGTGCCCAGAGCTTTGAGGTCGGCGCCGGAGCAGAAGGTGCCGTGTTCGCCCCACAGCACGGCGACCGAGGAGGTGGGGTCGGCGTCGAACGCGCGGAACGCCTCCACCAGCGTGCGAGCGGTCGGGCCGTCCACCGCGTTGCGGGCGTGTGGGCGATCCAGGATCACCGTCGTGACCGGGCCCGCGTGTTCGACGCGCACCGAATTCGCCGGACCGGATGCGCTGGTTTCGGCGGGTGAACCTGTTTCCATTCCTCGACCATACGGCCACGGTGCCCCTTGTGTGAAGAGGTGAATCAATGGTTCACTTCTTCACATGGTGTACCGCAGGACCCCGGCCGTACAGGCCCGGCTCGACGCGCAACGGGCGTTGATCGTGCACGGCGCCACCCGCGTGCTCTCCCGTGACGGGTTCGCCGGGCTGTCGATGGCGGCGGTCGCGGCGGAGGCCGGCATCGCGACCGGCACCGTGTACAAGCAGTTCGAGAACAAGGCCGAATTGGTCGCGGCGGTCTTCGAGACGGTCGTCGCCCGCGAGGTCGACGCGGTCCGGGCCGCGGTGGCCGAGGGTGACGTGGTGGGGCGGGTCACCGCCGCGGTGGAGACCTTCGCCGGGCGCGCGATGAAGAATCCGAAACTTGCCTACGTGCTGCTGGCCGAGCCCGTCGACGCCGCCGTCGACGCGCAGCGGCTGGAATTCCGGCGGGCGTTCGCCGCGTCGTTCGAGACCGCGATCGCACACGGTGTCGCCGAAGGC
>NZ_JBHWZY010000243.1:0-8442 GCF_042727815.1 Nocardia sp. NPDC060220 | reverse complement strand
ATATCGTGCTGTCGGACGGCTGGAACATGACCGAATTCGTCCGCACCCTGGGCGCCGCCGACGATCCCGAGGTCGAGTTCCGCACCTTGCCGGTGCTGCGCTACGACGTGATCAACGGCCAGGACGTGAACATCGTCGACCGGTCGGCGATCCGCCGCGAGATGGCCGCGGCCTTCGGTATGCCGGTCCCGGCCTCCACCACGGCCAGGCGCACCGGACAACGCACCGAACCGCCTGCCGCCTGGTCGTCGGAGTCGACAGCGGGCGCTTGGCAGACCAGCACGACCACGTCGGCGCCACAGACTCCCGACGCGGGCAGGCCGGTCCGCAGCGACATCACCTCGGGTCAGGTGCCCTGCGTGAACTGACTACTCGCCGGCGACGACCAGCGAGACGTCCACATCCTCGTCGTCGTCGAGGTCGTCGTAGCGTCCCTCCCACTCGTCGTAGAGGGGAACCTCGTCCTCACGGGTGACGATCCACGCGGCGCCGTAGCCACCGTCCTCGTCGGGCACCATCACATTTTCGACCTTGAGACCGATGCCCAGGATCTCCGCCGCGCGGATCACCTCGGCCAGGTCATCGCCTCGTACCACCGTCTGATTCGCGTACACCGTCAGCATGGCGCGAATGGTAGCCGGTGGAAGGGAACGACAAAAGCCGCCGTGGTCATCGAGGCCACGGCGGCTGCGTCTTGCGAAGTATTGCCAGCGAGCACCAGGCTCGCCGTCGATCAGATCTTGTTCAGAGCCAGCGCGAGCGCGGACTTCTTGTTGGCCGCCTGGTTGGCGTGGATGACGCCCTTGGACGCGGCCTTGTCGAGCTTGCGGCTCGCGAACTGCAGCTGCTCAGCAGCCTTTTCCTTGTCACCGCTGGAGGCAGCTTCACGGAAGTTGCGGATCGCGGTGCGCAGCGCGGACTTGACCGACTGGTTACGCTTGCGCGCTTCCTCGTTGGTACGGATCCGCTTCATCTGGGACTTGATGTTGGCCACGCCTGTATCCTCTGGTTTCCTGTCGCTGGGTGGTATTCCTTGAAAGCTCGTCGGGCGCGCGCCCACGATGCAGCAGATGGTGCTGAACTACGGGTAACACCGCGCCGAAGATCGAGGTTACCAGCTCGGCATCCCCCGGCGAAATCGGCCCTCGATCCACTCGGCCGGGCGAGCGGGCGCCGATTTCACCCGTTTCAGGTGATGCAAAGAATTTACCTGTGTCACACACGACCCTGCCGCCGGGTGATGCACAGTTTTTGTCATGACCTCCACCACTGCGCCGAGTACGGCTCGATCTGCATCACCGGCGATGGTGAGAACGAACGGCCATCCGGCAGCCACCCACACCGGATTGTTCGAGGGATATGGCCCCGGCCGCTTCGCCGACGCGTTCGACGAGATGTTCGACGCATCGGGGAAGGTACGGGCGCCCTACAAGGGCATCCACGCCGCGATGGCCGCCAATGATGTCGATGACCTGGCCAAACGATCGGACGCGCTGGACCGTGCGTTCATCGACCAGGGCATCACCTTCTCGCTGTCGGGCCAGGAGCGCCCGTTCCCGCTGGATCTGGTGCCGCGGGTGATCGCCGCCGCGGAGTGGGCCAAGCTCGAACGCGGCATCAAACAGCGGGTGACCGCGATGGAACTGTTCCTGGCCGACGTCTACGGCGAGCAGAACATCCTGCGTGATCAGGTGATCCCGAAGCGTCTGGTCACCTCGTGCGAGCACTTCCACCGCGAGGCCGCCGGGCTGGTCCCGCCCAACGGCGTGCGCATCCACGTCTCGGGCATCGACCTGGTCCGCGACGAAAAGGGCGACTTCCGGGTGCTGGAGGACAATCTGCGCTCGCCGTCGGGGGTGTCCTATGTGATGGAGAACCGGCGCACGATGGCCCGGGTCTTCCCCGACCTGTTCTCCTCGCACCGGGTGCGCGCGGTGGGCGACTATCCGGGCCACCTGCTGCGCGCGCTGCGGGCCTCCGCGGCGCCCAACGAGGTCGACCCGACCGTGGTGGTGCTCACGCCGGGCGTGCACAACTCCGCCTACTTCGAGCATTCGCTGCTGGCCCGGCAGATGGGTGTGGAGCTGGTGGAAGGTCGCGACCTGTTCTGCCGCGACAATGTCGTCTACATGCGCACGACGGCGGGGGAGCGTCAGGTCGACGTGATCTACCGGCGCATCGACGACACCTTCCTCGACCCGATGCACTTCCGCCCCGATTCCGTGCTCGGCGTCGCCGGCGTGCTCAACGCCGCTCGCGCGGGCAATGTGGTGATCTCGAGCGCGGTGGGCAACGGTGTCGGCGACGACAAGCTCATCTACACCTACGTGCCCAAGATCATCGAGTACTACCTCGGCGAGAAGCCGATCCTGCCCAATGTCGACACCTTCCGCTGCTGGCTGGACGACGAACGCGAGGAGGTGCTCGACCGGGTCGGCGAACTGGTGGTCAAACCGGTCGAGGGTTCCGGTGGCTACGGCATCGTGATCGGGCCCGACGCCTCGCCGCGCGAGCTGGAGACGATCAAGCGCAAGATCAAGGCCGACCCGCGTGGCTGGATCGCCCAGCCGGTGGTGCAGCTCTCGACGGTGCCGACCAAGATCGGTGACGATCTCGCGCCCCGGCACGTGGACCTGCGCCCGTTCGCGGTCAACGACGGGGACGACATCTGGGTGCTGCCCGGCGGTCTCACCCGGGTCGCGCTGCCGGAGGGCTCACTGGTGGTGAACTCGAGTCAGGGCGGCGGCAGCAAGGACACCTGGGTGCTGGCCGGGCGCTCGGGGACCGAAGACCGGGAACTGGCCGGACCTGAACTCGTCAGCGAACCGCCGCAAGCGGATTCGTTCGAGCTGGGTCGCGAACTCAGCACCCCGCAGGCCAATCAGCAACAGCAGCAACAGCAGCAGACACAGCGGTTGATCGGGGAATAGAGACATGCTTGCTCGAAACGCCGAATCCCTCTACTGGATCGGCCGATACGTCGAGCGCGCCGACGACACAGCGCGCATCCTGGACGTGGCAGTACACCAACTGCTCGAAGACGCCACCGTCGACGCGGACCGCACGTCTCGCGTGCTGCTGAAGGTGCTCGGGATCGAACCACCCGAGGGCCTTCGCCTCGACGTGTGGTCGGTCACCGATCTCGTCGCCTACAGCCACGACCACGGCGTCTCGATCAGTGACTCCATCACCAAAGCCCGCGAGAACGCCCGCGGCGCACGCGAAGTCACCTCGAGTGAGATGTGGGAGTGCCTCAATGCCACCTACAACGGCATGGCCGCGGCGGAGCGGGCGGCGCGTGGCCTCGGTCCGCACGAGTTCTTCTCCTACATCAAGGGCAGGGCGGCGATGTTCACCGGACTGACCGACTCGACCCTGAGTCGTGACGACGGCTACCGCTTCCTGCTGCTCGGGCGTTCCATCGAACGCGTGGACATGATGGTGCGCCTGCTGCTCTCGCGCGCCGGTGACAAGACCTCCTCGCCCGCCTGGGTGACGGTGCTGCGCTCGGCGGGTGCGCACGACACCTACCTGCGCACCCATCGCGGCGCCCTCGACGCGGCCAGAGTCGCCGAGTTCATCCTGATCGACCGCCTGTTCCCGCGTTCGGTGTTCCACACGCTGCGCGTCGCCGAGGCCTGCCTGACCGAGCTGGATCAGCGGCCGGGCAGTCGCGTCGGCGCGCGGCACGAGGCGCAACGGGTGCTCGGACGCGCGCGCAGCGAACTCGAGTTCCTGCCGCCGGGAGTGTTGTTGGAAGATCTGCAGAGCCGCCTGCTCGCCCTGCAGAAATCGTGCCGTGAGCTCAGTGAAGCCGTGTCACGCCAGTACTTCCATGCCGCCCCGTGGGTGGCGTGGACCGACGTGCGCAGCAAGCAGGACAGCCGCGTGCAGGTAGAGGGAGAGCTATGAGTTGGCGGATCAGGGTGGTGCACACCACCGGTTATGTCTACGACGCGCCCGTGACGCGCTCGTTCAACGAGGCCAGGCTCACCCCGCGCGCCGACAGCAGGCAGAACGTGATCCTCAATCGCGTCGAAACCGTGCCCGCCACCAGGGCTTATCGCTACACCGACTACTGGGGCACCGCCGTCACGGCCTTCGACCTGCACGCACCGCACACCGAACTCGAGGTGACCGGGTCCTCGGTGGTCGAGACCGAACCGTTCGCCGAACCCACCGAGGAACTGAGCTGGGACGAACTGCAGGGCGGGCGGGTCGTCGACCGGTTCGACGAAATGCTCAGTCCCACCGCCTATGTGCCGCGCGATCGCAAACTGTCGACGGTGGCGCGTCAGCTCTCGCGCGGTGAGGAGCCGGCCAAGGCGGTGGTGCGCGCGGCCGAGTGGGTGCACAAGGAGATGGACTACATCGCGGGCACGACCTCGGTGCACACCTCGGCGCTGCAGGCCTTCGCCGAGCGTCGCGGCGTATGCCAGGACTACGCCCACCTGACACTGGTGTTGTTGCGCAGCATGGGAATTCCCAGTCGCTACGTGTCCGGGTACCTGCATCCGAAGCCGGGTGCGGCGATCGGCGAAACGGTGGCGGGCCAGTCGCACGCGTGGATCGAGGCGTGGACCGGGCAGTGGTGGGGCTACGACCCGACCAACAATCTCGCCGTCAACGAGCAGCACGTGTCGGTCGGCGTCGGTCGTGACTACGCCGATGTGCCGCCGTTGAAAGGCGTGTTCTCCGGCGGCGGCTCGACAGACCTGGAGGTCGTTGTGGAGGTCACCCGGCTCGCGTAGTGTCCGAGAGGCTCGTGCGGACCCCGCTCGCCGCGGGGTTTATTCCTCCCGGAGAGGTGGCGGCCGATGTCTCCCACTGCACAGGAACTCGTCGAAATCGAAGTCGTCCCGGAGCCGAAGAAGTGGGTGGCCGAGGCGCTCGGCACCTTCGTCCTCGTGGTCTGTGGCGTCGGCACGATGGTGCTGGCGGGTGATCGGGTGGGCCCGCTCGGTGTCGCCTTCGCCTTCGGACTGTCGCTGCTGTTCCTGGTCTACGCGATCGGGCCGATCTCGGGCTGCCATGTCAACCCGGCTGTCACGCTCGGGCACATGTTGCTCGGGCGGATCAGTGCGATCGGCGCGGTCGGCTATGTGATCGCCCAGGTGGTCGGCGCGTTCCTCGCCGGACTGGTGGTGTTCGCGTTGGCCAACAATCTGCCCGCCTACGACCGGCCGGTCGACGGTCTCGGCGCCAACGGCTGGGGTGCGCACAGCCCGTCGGCGGTGACCGGTCCGCTCGGTGATGTGGTGGTGCAGAACGGGTACGGCTTGGCGGCCACCATCATCATCGAGGTGATGCTCACCGCGTTGCTGGTGTTCGTGGTGCTGGCCTCGACCGATCAGATCTCCGACGTGCCACTGGCCGGGCTCTCGATCGGCGTCACGCTCACGGTGATCTACCTGGTCTCGCTGCCGATCGACAACACCTCGGTGAACCCGGCGCGCAGCCTGGGCGTCGCGCCGTATCAGGACGGGGCGATGGGGCAGATATGGGCGTTCATCGTGTTCCCGCTGATCGGCGGGGCGCTGGGCGCACTGCTCTACGGCCTGATCTTCGGCCGGTCCAAGGACGTGCACTCCTAGCTACGAACCGTCGAACCCCGAGCCGGATGTCTCCGGTTCGGGGTTCGATTGTCGTTCAGCTCCAGCTGTATTCGGCTACCAACCGGTGCGCGACCAGATCGAAGGTCTTGCGCTCGACGATCGCGCCCTCGCGCCGGATGCCGTCCTCCGGCACGTCGAGTACCCGGTCCAGCCGTACCCAGCTCGGCCTGCCGTCGTGATCCCATGGGCCGGTGCCGATGCCCACCCAGTTGTGGTCGTGGGCGCGGTCGGCCTTCGACGACAGCATCAGTCCGAGCAGAGTCTTGCGGTCGCGCCCGACCACCAGCACGGGCCGGTCCTTGCCATTGGTCGGGTCTTCCTCGAACGGCACCCAGGTCCACACGATCTCCCCGGGGTCGGCGCGCCCGTCGAGCTGCGGGCAGTAGACGATCTGGCGGGCGCGATGCGCCGTCGGCACGGGGGTCGAGGCCGTCGGGCGCACCGCGACGGCGGGTCCCGGCTTGGTCGCCAGTGCGTCCACCAGCTTCTCGAGCAGTCGTGGCCCCTGCTTGCGCACGATTTTGGGCCCCTGCTCCTTGGCGATGACGCCGAGCTGCTTGCCGAGACTGTTCCAACTGCTGGCCATCTGTGAAATATAACGCCGACTCGCACTTCGGTGCACCGGTGACAGGGCCCGGGCTCGCAGGAATGACGCGGTCGGGTGCACCGGTGCGAGTGGAGTAGCTGGGCGCATGGGACGATGGGCGCAGTTCGCCTATACCCCGCGAGGAGTGGAGTGGCTTCCAGTTTTGCCGATACGACGTTCACCGATCCGTCCCGGATCCGGAACTTCTGCATCATCGCCCACATCGACCATGGCAAGTCGACCCTGGCCGATCGGATGTTGCAGCTGACCGGTGTGGTCGAGGAGCGGGCCATGCGTGCCCAGTACCTGGACAGGATGGACATCGAGCGTGAGCGCGGCATCACGATCAAGGCGCAGAACGTGCGGTTGCCGTGGCAGGTCGACGGCACCGACTACGTCCTGCACCTGATCGACACCCCGGGCCACGTCGACTTCACCTACGAGGTCTCGCGCGCGCTCGAGGCCTGTGAGGGCGCGATCCTGCTGGTCGACGCCGCCCAGGGCATCGAGGCGCAGACTCTCGCGAACCTGTATCTGGCGCTGGAGAAGGATCTCACGATCATTCCGGTGCTCAACAAGATCGACCTGCCCGCCGCGGATCCCGATCGCTACGCCGCCGAGCTGGCCCACATCGTCGGCTGCGAGCCGGGCGACGTGCTGCGGGTCTCGGGCAAGACCGGTGTCGGCGTGACCGAGCTGCTGGACAAGGTGATCGAGGCCGTCCCCGCTCCGGTGGGCGACGCCGACGCACCGGCCCGCGCGATGATCTTCGACTCGGTCTACGACACCTACCGGGGTGTGGTCACCTACATCCGCGTGGTCGACGGCAAGATCTCCCCACGCGAGAAGATCAAGATGATGTCGACCGGCGCGACCCACGAGCTGCTGGAAGTCGGCATCGTCTCGCCCGAACCCAAGCCCACCCAGGGGCTGGGCGTCGGCGAGGTCGGCTATCTGATCACCGGCGTGAAGGACGTGCGCCAGTCGAAGGTCGGCGATACCGTCACCAGCGCCCGCAACGGCGCCACCGAAGCACTCACCGGCTACCGCGAGCCGCGACCGATGGTCTACTCCGGTCTGTACCCGGTCGACGGCTCCGACTATCCGGATCTGCGTGACGCGCTGGACAAGCTGCAGCTCAACGATGCCGCGCTCACCTACGAGCCGGAGACCTCGGTGGCGCTGGGCTTCGGCTTCCGCTGTGGCTTCCTCGGTCTGCTGCACATGGAGATCACCCGCGAGCGGTTGCAGCGCGAGTTCGGTCTCGAGCTCATCTCCACCGCACCCAACGTGGTGTACCGGGTGGAGATGGAGGACGGCACCGAACACGTTGTCACCAACCCGTCGTACTGGCCGGAGGGCAAGTCGCGGCACGTGTACGAACCCATCGTGAAGTGCACCGTCATCTCGCCGAGTGAGTTCATCGGCTCGATCATGGAGCTGTGCCAGCAGCGTCGCGGCGAACTGGGCGGCATGGACTACCTGTCCGAGACCCGCGTCGAGCTGCGCTACACCATGCCGATGGCCGAGATCATCTTCGATTTCTTCGACCTGCTGAAGTCGCGCACTCGCGGCTACGCCAGCCTCGACTACGAAGAGGCGGGCGAGCAGGAAGCCGATCTGGTGAAGGTCGACATCCTGCTCCAGGGTGAGGCCGTCGACGCGTTCAGCGCGATCGTGCACCGCGATGCCGCGCAGGGCTACGGGCACAAGATGACGACCAAGCTGCGCGAACTGATCCCGCGTCAGCAGTTCGAGGTGCCGATCCAGGCCGCGATCGGCGCGAAGATCATTGCCCGCGAGAACATTCGGGCGATCCGCAAGGACGTCCTCGCCAAGTGCTACGGCGGCGACATCAGCCGCAAGCGCAAGCTCCTCGAGAAGCAGAAGGATCGGAGGCGAGCTGCCGAAAGCCAGCGCGCCCGCCGTCGGCGGGCCCCGCACCACGGCCGAATGAGGTGTGTTCGATATCCCCACTAGGTCGTTGGTCCCCAGGACACCGCCGCAGCCACCACCCCAGGGGGACCGATGACCTCGTCCGTCACACAGGAACAGCCGCCGGGACGGCCGGCCGGAGCGCCGCAGGACGCCGTGCCGGAGGAAGCTGGTGTTCGAGAGGAGGAGTTCCTCTACCGGGACGCGTCGCGGCTCCAGGCCGGTTCGCTGCTGACCACCCGGACGATGGCGCGGCGCCTGCCGGCGCTCGTCCTGCGCTCGCTGCGGCTGGCCTGGGGCGTGGAC
>NZ_JBHWZY010000242.1:0-8530 GCF_042727815.1 Nocardia sp. NPDC060220 | reverse complement strand
GCACTCTACGGCGCGATGGGTGTGCGATACGGGAGCGAGTTCACTTCCTGGCAGATGGCGCTGCCGTTGGTGATCACCGGTGCGGGGTTCGGGATGGTGGTGGCGCCGACGCTGGACCTGCTGCTCGGTCAAGTGCCGGTACGGGAGGCGGGGTCGGCTTCCGGACTGCTGAACACGGGACAGCAGTTGGGAACCGCGCTGGGCGTCGCGTTGGTCGGCGTGCTGTTCTTCACCGCGCTGGACCGGGATTCCGATCTCGGGGTGGCCGCAGTGACGCCCGAGATCCGGGCCGAGCTGGCCCTCGAGGGAATGCCGGTACAGCTCCAGGATCAGATCGTGGCCGGGTTCGCGGCATGCGTGCACGACCGGTCGGCGGAAGAGGACCCGGTCGTGACACCTCCTAGTTGTCAGTCGAATCCTGTTGGCGACGCGGCAGTTTCGCGCGCACTCGCGGAAGCGGGCACCGAGGCCAACGCGGTGAACTTCGCTCAGACATTCCGGTACACGCTGTTCTACGGCGCCGGGATGCTGCTGCTGGTGTGTCTCGGATTCTTCGCACTGCCGAAGGAGGCAAAGCTGGAACAGCGCGTGCTCGATGATGAGCCGGAAATCGTCACAGTATGAAACATGAAGGGTGGAAGCACATGTACACAGTTGATCTGCTGACCGTCGGGCGCGGGCGCGAAGTTGTCGATGCCGCGCTCGGCTATGTGGGCGGGCTCGGATATCGCGTCCTCGGGTCGACCACCGACGAGGAGGCGCTCGCGATCCTCGAGCGTGAGCAAGTTCGCCTGCTGGTGATCGGAGGTGGGGTGGAAGCCGAGTCCCGGAAGGAATTGACGGCTGCGGCTCAGGAGCACGGCGCCACCGTGATCCAGGCGCAGCGGGCCGGGCGCGGGATCGAGCAGTACCTCGCGGAGGAGGTAGTGCCGGCACTGGGTGAGTGATCAGCGCTCGTTGCCCCGATTATTCGGGGCAACGATAGGGCTGCGAACAGTCTTGCCGGACACTAGTTTCGGAAGCATGCGTGCATCGATGGGCAAGGTTCAGTGGAAGCGGGCGTTCGGCGGGGTGGCCGTGATCGCCGCCCTGACCGGCGGGGGGATGGTCGCCTCCGCCGGGAGCGCCGTGGCCGACAGCGGCGTCGCCGTGGCCGATGACGGGTGCACGTTCTCGTCGGTCGGGGGATCGTGCAGTGACCCGGGGCCGGTGGGGAACGCGTTGATCGCGATTCGGGAGTTCGCGAAGAGCCTGGGGTACGGGACCGGAAGCTCCTCAGGAACCGCCTACTTCCTCTGACCGGCTAGGTGGTCCGCGACTGAGGGAGCTCGGCCAGAATTCCCTCGGCGCTGCGGGCCGCGGCGCGGCAGGCAGTGGCGGTCGATCGGTCGGCCAGCGGGTGGGCCGCTCGGGCACGCCAGGTGCGGACGGCGGAGAACGCCGTGGCACGCAACGAATTCGAGTCGGCCTCCGCGGGCAGTCCGAGGCGTAGATGCGCCGCCACGCCGGCGCCGCCCAGCATGCGGTACAGGTCGGCGAGTACCGGTGGCGGCAACGGCAATTCGTCGGTGCGCAGGCGCCCGAGCAGCCGGAGTTCGGTGAAACCGTGCACATCGGCGAGCCGAGCTCGCACGCGCGGCCGCAGGCGATCGGCTTCGGTACCGGGGTAGGCGGCCAGGATCCGGTCCAGCGTGCTCAGCGCCGAATGCGCCTTCAATTCCTCAGCGCGCTGGCCGAATTGGACCTCCAAGACCGAGCGCAGTTCCTCGATGCCGCTGCGAGCCGCCAATTCCGCCGCCAGCGCGGAAGAATCGCGGGCGCCGAGCCGAATCAGCATGGTGGCCATGCGAATTCCGAACAGGCCGAAGCGATCGACCAGCTGCGCACGCAGTTGCGGATCGACCGGCAGCGCGACATCGGCGCGAGCGAATCGGTCCGCCGAGAGCAACGCGATCCCGAGATCCTCCGCGGGCACCGTGGACAGCGCCTCGAACGCCGCGAACTCCGGCTGTCGCAGGGTCGCCGCGGCGAACGCGAGCAGCCCGGCCACCGGAATCACCGCCTGGCACAAGCCGGTTCGCTCCAGCTCGTCGGCGAACCGGGCGGCGACATCGCGGGCCGAATGCAGCGCGTCGATACGACCGGAGCCGATCTCATCGGCGCGCGACACCACCCCGATCACACCGAGCGGCCCCGCACCACCGGCGCCCGCACCGATCTGCTCGAGAAAACGCACGTCGGCGGCATCGAGACGGCGCAACAGATAGACAACGGCGTCGGCGCCGGACACCGACAGCGGCGCGGCCCGCGAATCATCCTCGACATCGGCGGGAGTGAGCAGTCGCGCGGTGCGCAGCGACACCTCACGCGACAGCGACGACGTGCCAGGGGTGTCGATGATCGTGGTCTGCGACAACGCGGCCGACGGCCACCCGACCTCGAGATGGTCCATCGCCCGGGGGCCGCGCGCATCCCAGCTCAGACCGTTCAGGTCGAAGGTCAGTCCGTGCGCGCCGCTGCCGCGCCGCACGATCACATTCGCGCGCGAGCCGTCGACCGCGTGCGCGGTGACCGTGGGGGTAGCGGCGTCGCGGTACCAGGTGACGACGCGGGTGCACTCGGTGGCGTCGGTCGGGGCGACGGCCTGGCCCACCAGCGCGTTCAGCAACGTCGACTTGCCCGCCTTGATCGAACCGGCCAGCGCGACCCGCAGCGGCTCACGCAAGCGGTATTCGCAGTCGGCCAGCAGCGCGCGCACGTACTCGTCGCGGCCGAACGCCCGCGCCGCCGCGCCGATCAGCTCGTGCGCTTCGGCCAGGATCCTCGGTGTGGTCCGGTCGCCGGGCGCGGCGGTGTCGAAACGGTGGGTCACCCAGATACCGTACCGTCGGCCCGTCTCAGTTCGATCTGCATCGATTCCGCGTAGCGGCGCAACTCGGCCACCGCGTGCAGTTGGCGTTCCAGCACGACGGTGCGCTCGGCGCGGTGTGTGGCGGCCATCGCCGCCGCCTCCTGTGCGGCCCGCAGGGAAGCGTCGATCGACCGAAGGCTGCGCTCGGCCACCCCGGCGAAGTGGTCGCGCAGCGCACGGTGGATGCGGTGCAGCCGGTCCTTGGTGTCCTTGGCTGCCTGGAACGCCACGTCGTCGAGGAACCGGCGCACCTCACCGTTGGCCTCGACGCGGCGGCGCGCCAGCCGGGCCGACTTGTCGTCGCGATAGGCCTTGCCGCCCACGATCAGGCCCGCGCCGAGCGAGATCGGGTTCAGCATGGCCAGGCCGGCGAAGGTCGTGGCGAGCCCGATCATCAGCACGCCGCCGTAGGAGCCGCGCATACCGACCAGCACCTTGCTCCTGAAGCCGATATCCGGCTCGAGATCGGCCAGGGAACCCGAACTGGCCAGGCCGCTCTCGTCGTCCATCCCGGAGTGCACCTCCGGCAGATCGACCGCGCCGACCTCGGCGAAATGGCCCGCGATCCGTTCGGCGAGCAGCTCGGCTCGGCGGTGGGTCAGCAGAAGGTTGTCGCCGAGGGCGGTATCGACGGAGCCGGTCAGCCATTCCGTGATCGCGCCCCAATGCCTGCCCGGGTCGTTCTCGTCGATCCACTCCTGGCCCGTGCGGGCGATACCGCGCAGACGATCGCGCAGGTCGTGATCGACGTCGCCCACGAGGTCGGTGATGCCGTCGGTGAGGGTCTGCTGCCAGCTCGCGGTGCGCCGCTGCAACTCCTCGGCGGCCGCCCGCGCCGACTGCAACTCGTTGACCGCCGCCGCGCCACCGGCCGGATCGCGCAGCGCCACCAGCTCGCTGCCCAGCGCCAGCGCCAGATGCTCTGCGGTCGAATGCAATTCACGAGCCACAGCCTGCCGCGTGACCGCCTGATCACGGGCGACGACCCGATCGCGCAGGAAACCGAACAGCACGCCGAAACCGGACTCCAGGCCCAGCTGCGCGTCCTGCAAGCGCAGGGCGTGTGCACGCAGCAGCGCCGATACCGGGATCAGGGCGACATCGGTTTCCGCGCGCGTCAGATGGGCTCGGTCGGCCTCCAGCACCTGCCGCCAGTGCGGGTAGAGGTCGGTCTTGGTGAGCAGAACGGCGACCGCGGGACACATTTCGCGGATCTGCCGGACGAAGGTGAGTGCGGGTTCGGTGAGCTCGGTCGAGGCATCCGAGAGCACAAGCACGGCGTCGGCGGCCGCAGCCAGGCTGAGCACGCCCGCGGTGCCGGCACTTCCGTGGCCGCCGACGCCAGGGGTGTCGATCAGGACGATGCCGTCGGCCAGCAGCTGACTGGGCAGCTCGGCTTCGATCCGCACGACCTGTCTACCCTGCGCCAGTGGCGTGCGGGTATCGACGGTTCCGATCTCGTCGAACGGGATCTCCACCCGCGATTCGTCGGTACCCGGCGCGGTGAGCACCAGGTACGCCCGCTGCTGCGCGCCGTAGGACAGTTGCAGGGGCAACACGGTGGTCGCGTCGTCGCCGACCCGGCACACATCCAACCCGAGCAGTGCGTTCACGAACCTGCTCTTGCCCTGACCGAGCTGACCGGTGACGACGATCCGGTGCCGCGGGTCGCGCACCCGCACGGCCACCTTCTCCAGACGCCCGACCAGGTCGTCACGGCCCGCGGCGTGGGCCGCCGCGACGGTGTCGGACAACACCGTCGTCAGCGGCACCACGTTCGGTGCGAGAACAGTCATCCCTTCGCCCGTTTCGCTCAGTGGAACAGTCCGTCGGTGTGCACGTCGGCACCGGTGTCGGTGACGGTGCTCGATTCACCGAACAGCGAGGTCTCGGCACCACCGAGGCTGGAACCGTGCAGGCCCGAACCGAATGCGCTCGATACGTCGACGCCGGACCAGGTGTCGGCCGCGGTGGTAACCGCGCCATGAGTGGTGCCGGAAGCGTCGATCTGGGTGGTCGAGGTCGACGTGGTCTGGCCGGAGAGGCCGCCGGCCGCGGCGGTGCCGCCCTGCGCCGCGCCGTCGACGGCGGAGGTGAAGCCGCCGGTCACCTGGGTGCCACCGGTGATCGTGCCCGACAGTCCCGCATCGCCGAGTCCGCCGAGGCCGGTCTCGAGACCGGTTCCCGTTTCGGCGCCGCCGATCGCGGAACCTGTCAGGCCGGTCTCCACGGCACCGGTCAACCCGGTCTGGGCACCGCCGACGGCGGAACCCGCGAGGCCGGCGCCTGCGTCGGCCACACCGTTGAGGCCCGCGTGGGCGCCACCGGCCAGATCGACTGCGCCGTTCACTCCTGCCTGCGCACCCGAGGCGAGCGAACCGGTCACGTCGGTGCCGACAGTCGTCGCGGTCTCGAGGCCGCCGTGCAGACCCGTGGTCAGCCCGATGCCCGACGTGGTGGACAGCGCTGATTCCACTCCGGTCGTGATCTGTCCGGAGCCGCCGCCGGTGAGCAGTTCGTCGACCCCGAACCCTGCCCCACCCGTGAAGCCACCGGTCAGATCCGTACCCGCCGACACTGCGCCGCCCAACCCGGTTTCGAGACCGGTGCCCAGGTCCGCGCCCGCGCCGACCACGCCGTCGAGACCAGTGATCGCCGACGTGGTGGCGGCCGCGCCCAGCCCGCCGGCGGCCTGCGCCCCCACGTTGGCTGCGGCACCGAGCCCACCGGCAGTCTGCGCGCCCGCATTGGCTGCGGCACCGAGACCACCGCCGACGCCGGCACCGAGTCCTCCCGCGGCGGTGGTCGCACCGCTCAGACCGGCATCGAGACCACCGCCGAGACCAGCGGCGACATCGACCGCACCATCCAAGTCGGCGGCGATATCGCCGCCCACGGCCAACGCCCCGCCGAGACCAGCGCCCGCACCGACCGCACTCGACAACGCGCCACCCAGACCGGCACCGGCCGCACCGGTCAGCTCGCCACCGAGACCGACTCCGGTACCCACTGCGCCGTCTAGACCAGCGGCGAGATCCGCGCCTGCGCCTGCCGCACCCGTGAGCGCACCGCCCAGACCCACACCCGCACCGGCGGCACCGCCCAGCGCAGCATCCAGCCCGGTCTCGAGTTCGGCCCCCGCACCGACCGCGCCCGTGAGCGCCTCACCGAGACCAGCACCCGCGCCGACCGAGCCGGCCAGGCTGCCGCCAAGACCTGCGGCAAGGTCGGTCCCCGCGCCGACCGAGCCGGCCAGGCTGCCCCCGAGACCCGCGGCAAGGCCCGTCCCGGCGCCCACCGCACCCGACAGGGCACCGTCGAGACCGGCACCGATTCCACCGGACAACGTGGTGTCGAGACCCGCACCGGCACCGGCCGCGCCGTTCAGCGCACCACCGAGATCAGCAGCCAAGTCACCACCAACACCAGCCGCGCCCGTGAGCGCCCCACCGAGACCAGCACCCGCGCCGACCGAGCCGGCCAGGCTGCCCCCGAGACCCGCGGCAAGGTCGGTCCCCGCGCCGACCGCACCCGACAGGGCACCGTCGAGACCATCGGACAGCGTGGTGTCGAGACCCGCACCGAGATCCGCGCCGGCACCAACCGCGCCGTTCAGCGCACCACCCAGACCAGCAGCCAGGTCACCACCAACACCAGCCGCGCCCGTGAGCGCCCCACCGAGACCAGCACCCGCACCGACCGAGCCTGCCAGGCTGCCCCCGAGACCCGCGGCAAGGTCGGTCCCCGCGCCGACCGCACCCGACAGGGCACCGTCGAGACCGGCACCGATTCCACCGGACAACGTGGTGTCGAGACCCGCACCGAGATCCGCGCCGGCACCGGCCGCGCCGTTCAGCGCTCCACCGAGACCAGCGGCAAGATCACCACCAATACCCACCGCACCGTTCAGCGCACCGCCAAGACCAGCGGCAAGATCACCACCGACACCCACCGCACCGTTCACAGCACCACCCAGACCAGCAGCCAAGTCACCACCAACACCGGCCGCACCGTTCAGCGCACCACCCAGACCAGCGGCAAGATCACCACCAACACCTACCGCACCGTTCAGCGCTCCGCCGAGGTTCGCGCCGAGGTCGAGGGCGCTGTCGATCGCGCCGTTCAGGCCGAGGCCCGCGCCGAGGGCGCCGGTCACACCGGCGGCCAGGTCGGCGCCGAGGCCGGCGTTCACATCGACGTTCGCGCCGGTGACGGCGTCGAGTGCCACATCGAGGCCGGCGCCTACCTGGGCGGCGGCGCCGGCGACGACCGAGGCCACAGCACCGAGGCCGGCGTCGAGACCGAGGTCGAGTTCGGCATCGGCCGCCGCGGCCGCGGTGACGGCGGCGGCAGCGGTGGCTGTTCCTGCCAGGGCCGCGCTCGTGCTCGCCGCGGCGCCGGCGGCTACGATCGCCTGCAACTGGGAGCCGCCGCTGACCAGCGCGGATTCCGCCACCATGGGGGCGACGGCGGAAATGTCCTCCGGGGTCACCACGAGGCCTGCCTCAGCCAGCGCGAGGCACGGGTTGGCGCAGTAGCCTGCCGCGGCCTCGGGGTCGCGCAGCAGATTGAGGATGAACTCCAGAATCGCGTTCGGTGTCATCGAGATCAGCTCCTCCAGATCATGGGCGGTGACGCCGGATCTGTTTGTCGTTGGAATGTCTTTCACGCTAGGTGGGCCCGTCGTTACAGGTAACGGGGCGAATACCTAGTCCCGCCGGGCGTACCCCATTAGGGGCCGACCACCGATTAGGGGAATTTCCCCGTACTTGCCCCATCGCAGGTAACAGCTGTCCCCTAGCAACCGACAGATCGAGTGGGACGCTGCCATCGGCGATCTCGCTGTACACAAGCGTTTACCGGCCCACCGGAAGTCCTGCGAACGGGGTTGTCCAAATGACAGAGCGTCTGGCGCTCGGCATCACTGTCGGAGCGGCGAATTCGGCCGCCGCGGCCACGACAGCCGACGGGACCGGTGCCACCGTTCGCACCCATCGCAGCGCACTGATGCTCGGCGCCGACGGATCGGTGAGCTTCGCCGACACCACGCGCCACCATCGCGGGGTTGTCGTCGACGACTACGTGTCCAGGGTCGGCGATCCGGTGGATCTGCTGGCCGAGGACGGTTCCACCCACGACGCAGCCGATTTGGTCGCCGCCGCGACCCGTGCGCTGATCGCCGAACTCTCCGGTGTCGCCACCGAGGTGCCCACCACCGTCGCGTGCTACCCGGCATGGTGGCCGGAGCACACCGTCGAGGCCGCCAGGTCCGCGCTGGCCCGCGCCGGCCTGCCCGAAGTGACGCTGGTGCCCGAGCCGCTGGCCGCGGTGCGCCGATACGAGATCGAGCACGGACAGCTCGAAGACGGCGCGCTGGTCGTGTACGACCTCGGCGCGAGCGGTTCGACCGTGTCGGTCCTGCGCACCGGCGAACAGGCCGGACTGCTCGGCACCCCGGTGCACAGCACCGCGATCGCCGGTTCCGAATTCGATCTACTGACCATGCGCTACGTGCTGGCAAATGTTCTGAACGGAAACGACATAGATCCATTCGATCCCGTTGTCGAAGAAGAATTGTCGGCATTGCGAGAACGCTGCAGAATTGCGAAAGAAGAACTC
>NZ_JBHWZY010000241.1:0-8536 GCF_042727815.1 Nocardia sp. NPDC060220 | reverse complement strand
GTCGGCGGGCGCGAACACCGACACCCCACCCGGCCGGATCGCCTGCCAGGCCAGCCACAGCAGATACGCCGCTCCCGCCAGCTTCACCGCCAGATACAACCCGGGAACAACAGCGAACACCGCCGTGATCCCCGCCGCGGCCGCCATCAGGTACACGCCGAAGCCCGCCGCGACCCCCATCAGCGAGATCATCCCCGCCCGGCGACCCTGCGCGACGGTGCGCGAGACCAGATACATCATGTTCGGTCCCGGCGTCAGCACCATGCCGAGCGCCGCCGCCGCGACCCCGAGAACCGCCGTTGTCTGAAGCATGCACAGAGTTTGCCCCGGTCAGCGATGCTGTGTCGCGGTCCAGTCGGCACCTGCTGGACCCGTCTCACCGCTCGCGCGCAATCGCCGTACCGACCATGTCGGACCGGGTCCGTACAATCGAACGAGCCGCCCATCAGGGCACGGCACACCAACTCAGAGCATCAAGGCCGAACGCAACCCCGCACAGGGCGAGTCTTACGAGCCCGTTCGGGGCCGTCCCCTCGATCAGCGCTCGAAGCGCATGCGCCGCAGGCGCGAGTCTCGAGTGCTGAATCGAGGGGTTACAGGCGCCCCGAACCCGCGGCCCCGGCCGCAAAGGAGTCCAGTGACCGACGGTCCGCTGATCGTGCAAAGTGACAAGACTCTGCTGCTCGAGGTCGACCACGAGCTGGCAGGTAACGCCCGGCAGGCCATCGCGCCGTTCGCGGAGCTGGAACGCGCCCCCGAGCATGTGCACACCTACCGGATCACGCCGCTGGCGCTCTGGAACGCCCGCGCGGCGGGCCACGATGCCGAGCAGGTCGTCGACGCGCTGGTGAACTTCTCGCGGTACGCCGTGCCGCAGCCGCTGCTGGTCGACATCGTCGACACGATGGGCCGCTACGGCCGGTTGCAGCTGGTCAAACATCCCGCGCACGGGTTGTGCCTGGTCAGCCTGGATCGCGCGGTGCTCGCGGAAGTGCTGCGGCACAAGAAGATCGCACCCATGCTCGGCGCCCGCATCGACGACGACACCGTGATCGTGCACCCGTCCGAGCGCGGCCACATCAAGCAGATGCTGTTGAAGATCGGCTGGCCCGCGGAGGACCTGGCCGGTTATGTGGACGGCGAGGCGCACGACATCGGCCTCGACTACACCGAGGGCAAGTGGCACCTGCGCGACTACCAGGAGATGGCCGCCGATTCGTTCTGGGCGGGCGGTTCCGGCGTGGTCGTGCTGCCGTGCGGCGCGGGCAAGACGATGGTCGGCGCGGCCGCGATGGCCAAAGCCAAGGCGACGACGCTGATCCTGGTCACCAATACCGTGGCGGGCAGGCAGTGGCGGCGCGAGCTGCTGGCGCGGACCACGCTCACCGAGGAGGAGATCGGCGAATACTCCGGCGAGCGCAAGGAGATCCGTCCGGTCACCATCGCCACCTACCAGGTCATCACGCGCAAGTCGAAAGGCGAGTACAAGCACCTCGAGCTGTTCGACAGCCGCGACTGGGGCCTGGTGATCTACGACGAGGTGCACCTGCTGCCCGCGCCGGTCTTCCGGATGACCGCCGACCTCCAGTCGCGCCGCAGGCTCGGTCTCACCGCCACGCTCGTGCGTGAGGACGGTCGCGAGGGCGATGTGTTCTCGCTGATCGGCCCGAAGCGCTACGACGCGCCGTGGAAGGACATCGAGGCGCAGGGCTGGATCGCACCGGCCGACTGCGTCGAGGTGCGGGTGACGCTCACCGACGCGGAGCGGATGGCCTACGCCACCGCCGAGCCCGAGGAACGCTACAAGCTGTGTTCCACCGCGCGCACCAAGATCCCGGTGGTCGAGTCCATCCTGGCCCGTCACCAGGGTGCGCCGACCCTGGTGATCGGCGCCTACCTGGATCAGCTCGACGAGCTGGGCGTCGACCTGAACGCCCCGGTCATCACCGGCGCCACCAAGAACAGGGAACGCGAGGCGCTGTTCGACGCCTTCCGCTCCGGTGAGATCCCCGTGCTGGTGGTGAGCAAGGTCGCCAACTTCTCCATCGATCTGCCGGAAGCCTCGGTGGCGGTGCAGGTTTCGGGCACCTTCGGTTCCCGGCAGGAAGAGGCCCAGCGCCTCGGCCGGCTGTTGCGGCCGAAACAGGATGGGGGACAGGCGCATTTCTATTCGGTGGTCGCGCGCGACACGCTCGACGCCGAATACGCCGCGCACCGGCAGCGCTTCCTGGCCGAGCAGGGCTATGCCTACCGCATCGTCGACGCCGACGACCTGCTCGGCCCGCCGATCGGGGACGGCGTGTAGCACTGTTCGCCAGGTCAAAGGGGGGTAGCGTGCGGTGTGTGATCCCCTCGGCAGATAAGTGGAGGCAATTCCTCCGCAACTTGTGCTAGGAAGGAAGGCGTGCGCCGCTTCGAATTCGTGGTCGACCGTGAACACGCTCATGCGGTGAACGAGACGTTCACCGGATTACGCAGGTTGCGCCTGGTGGCCCTGCTGGTCGCCGGTCTCGCCGTCGCGGCCACGGTGGCGCTGGTGTGGAGCGGACAGGCGTGGGGATTTCTGCTCGCGGTGGTGTGCGTGCTCATCGCGGGCATCGCGCTGTGGGTGGCGTTGTGGACGCCGCATCGCTCCAGCATCGAAAAGCTCTACCACGACGGTGTGCTCGTCCCCGCTGTCGTCAGCGATGCCGAACCGGGCGCCATCGTGTTGCTCGCCCTGGTCGATATCGCCGAACCCGCTGCGCCGGAGCGCAGTTGGGCCCTGATCGCCCGCAAGGTGCGCACGCTGCCCGGACACGCGCCGCGGCCGGGTGAACGGGTGCCCGCCGTCGCGGTGCGCACCGACCGTGCTCCGCGTCAGGTCGGCGAACGCTGGCAGCTGGTCACCGCCATGCCGATCGCCTGGGGCACGCGCGACGACGCGGTGATCGAGCGGGCGTGCGACGCCATCAACGAGGTCGAATGGCGGCTGCTCACACAGAACCTGGCGCTGGCATCGCGGGTGAAACGCACCGCGACCAAGCGCCTGCTGCTCGACCCACAGCACCTGCCCTCCGACCTGGGCTAGCCGCGCACCTGCGACGATGGTTCGGTTCGTGCGATCCGGTCGACGAAAGGTGTCCGCGACATGCGCTGGTCGGCCGGGTTGTGCGTGGTGTTCGCGCTGGTGGCGCTGGGAGTTCCGCCGGTAGCGGCGGATTCAGCCCTGATCGGGGCTCCGGGACTGGGTGATCCGTACTATCCGCTCGACGGGAACGGCGGCTACGACGTCACCCACTACGACGTGTCGATCGACTACGAACCCGGTGCCCACCATCTGCGCGGCACGGCCCGCATCGACGGCCGCGTCACCCAGCCGCTGGCACAGTTCAACCTCGACTACAGCGGACCCGAGGTGCTGATGGTGACCGTCAACGGTCAGCCCGCGGGGTTCGCGCACGACGGTGAGCACGAGCTCGTGGACACGCCACTGCTACCGCTGCCGCCGGGGCTGCCGATGCGGGTCATCGTCGACTACGCCGGCGCGGCCGCCGACACCGAGGGCGAAGGCTGGACGCACGCGCCCAACGGTGGTGCGTTCGCCGTCGGCGAGCCGCACAGCGCGAGCACCTGGTACCCGCTCAACGACACCCCCTTGGACAAGGCGACCTTCACGCTGCACGCCACGGTGCCCGCCGACTGGGAGGTCATGTCGATCGGCGACCGCACCGAGCACGTGGTGCGCGACGGTCGGTTGCACACCACGTGGGAGACACGACAGCCCACGATCGGCTACCTGACCACGGTCGCGGTGGACCATTTCAGCTTCCTCGAACAGCGGCGCGCGAACGGCACCGCGGTGCTGAGCGCGTTCGCGCCGGAATCCGACGGCAATCGCGAAGACGAGCAGCGGCTGCCCGAAATCCTCGACTTCCTCGAAAGTCTCTACGGTCCTTACCCGTTCGATGTGGCCGGGGGGATCTATGTGGATACCGAGCTGCCGTTCTCGCTGGAGACCCAGACCCGGCCGACCTACGCGCCGTGGACCGATCTGAACACCGTGGTGCACGAGCTGGCCCATCAGTGGTGGGGCGACACCATGTCGGTGCGGCACTGGTCCGACATCTGTCTCAACGAATGCTTCGCCAGCTACACCGCCGACTACCTGTGGCCGGAGCGGATCGACCATGCCGATGTGGACACCGAGTATCGCGAGACCATCGCGCAACACCTCGACGATCCCAAGTTCTGGAAGATCGCGCTGGCCGCGCCGGGCGCGGGCGACGAATTCACGTCCGTCTACTATCGCGGGCCGCTGTTCCTGCACGCCCTTCGCAAGTTGCTCGGTGAGGACGTGTTCTTTGCCGCGATCAAGGATTTCGTGAACGCGCATCGCGACGGACACGCCTCGATGCCGGAGTTCCGGGAGTTCCTGCAGAGCCGGACCTCGATGCCGCTGGGCGAGTTCCTGGCCGAATGGCTGGACGGGACGAGACCGCCGCGCGACGCGTTCCTCTACCCGGGCACCCTGCACCCCTAGTCGTCGGTGAGCCGAGCGCGGGCGCGCTCGACCCAGCGCTGCATGCGATCGAATTGACTACGCGCGGCAGTGAATTCGCCGCGCGCTCGATGTTCGGCGGTGTGGGCGAAGTGGCGTTGCTGCTCCGCGTGCTCGAGTTCGGCGCGGAGTTCGGCGATGCGGGTTTCGATCTCGTCGAGGTCGGACTTCGCCTGCGTGGCAGCGGCTTCGGCCTCCTCGCGATCGGTGCGGGCGGCCGCCAGGCTCGATTCGGCGTCGTCGAGTTCCTGCTGGGCCTGCGCGCGACGCTCGGCTTCGGTGTCCTTCGGAGCCGAGCGGGGTTTGCTCGCGCGCTTGGGGGTGGCCTTGCCGCCGGTGATCGCGACCAGACCGGCCGGGCCGAAGCCGTCATAGGTGACCGTGGTGGGCAGCACTCCGGCGCGAACCAGATCGGCGACATCGGGGTCGGCCAGCGCCGCGGTGAGGGTCTGACCGACCTCGCGCAGCACCTGCTCACTCGCCGGGCGATCGTGCTCGGCGGCCAGTTCGGCGGCGCGCTTGGTCATCGCGTTCACGACCTGTTGACGCTGGGTACCCAGGGCACGCAGCTTGTCGCCGGAGAGCTGACGCTGGGCCGACCGCAGGGCGTCGCCCAGATCGAGCAGGGCGGCGATCTCCTGCGGTGCGTGCCGGGCCAGCAGGTTGACCGTCCAGGCCGCGACCGTGGGTTTGCGCAGGGCGGTGATGGCCTCGGCCAGGTCGCGGTCGCCGTCGGCGCGGGCCTGGGCTGCGCGTTCGGCGCGGGTCGACACGAAGTCGCCGGGGTCGAGGGTGTACAGCTCGCCTGCGACGTCGTCGAGGGTCATCTTTGTGATGGTAGACAGGTTGCGCCACGGGGGAGCGCGGGCGCGGGGCACTTGGGTATCGTCACCGGCGGTTGTGTTCACCCTGAACCGTTCGGTGAGTGAGGTTTTCAGTGATTTTCCCGGAGAAGCGGCTGTTGGCGCGGATCGTGCTCGGGCCGGTGGCCGCGATGGCCCTGGTCGGAGCGGTGGTTTCGTGCTCCTCCGATGATTCGTCGTCGGCCGGTGCTGTCGCGGTGGGGTCGTGCGTGGAGGTCAGTGACAACGCTGCCGACGCGATGAAGGCGACGGTCGGTGACTGCTCGTCGGCGAAGTCGAACTACCGGATCGTGAAGGTCGGGGCGGACTGCGCTGCCGACAACGCCGCGTTCAACGGCACGGTCGGGGACGCGAAGAGCACGCTGTGCCTGGCGCCGAATTTCGCCGAGGGCAGCTGCTACGCGGAGGCGGGGAAGCGGCCCGCGGAGTCGGTCGACTGTACGGCGGCCGAGGCTTCGTTCAAGGTGGTCAAGCGGATCGACGGGCAGACCGACGAACTGCTGTGTGGCGCGGACGCCACGCAGTTCCGGACGGTTCCCGACCCGAAGACGACCTTCTGCCTGGCCAAGCCTTAATCGAGCAGGGCCACCGACGCGATGCGGTGGAGGGTGAAATGGCGGGTCGCCCCGCTCACCGGGTCCACCGCGTCCAGTTGGCCGTTGCCTACCCGCAGCGGCTCGACCACCCGCTGGGTGGCCACGCCCTGGGCGTCCACGTAGCCGATGTTCACCGGTCGGCCGACCCTCGCCGCCAGCTGGAGCAGCGCGAGGGTGGCCGCGGTGCCGGTGCGGGTGCCGTCGGTGCGCACCGAGCGACCGGTGCGGGCGCCCGCGGCGCGTTCGCCCGCGCGGAGTTCGGTGACCAGCTGGGCGAGCTGGTCGTCGTTCGGCGGGGTCGGGCGGTAAGGCCTGCGGGCCAGCGGGCGGACCGAAATCCGCGCGCCGCGGGGACGCAGGTCGACGATGGTGCCGCCGGAATCCTCGCCCGCCGGGGCGAAGCCCGCCTTGCGGAGCTGGTCGAGCATCTCGGCCAGGGGCGCCAGGGCAATCGCCACGGTGGGGGCGATAGCGCGCAGCGCCAGGGTTTCGGCCACGGGCGCGGCGAGGACCTGGGCCAGCAGCGCCGGGTCGTCGCTGCGCAGGAACGACTGGGCCATGCCCACCCTGAGTTGGCCGTGGCGACGCGCGACGTCGTCGATGAGATAGGTCAGCGACTGCGGCACGGGAGTGCGGGAGTGGGTGGCGAACAACGCGTGCAGTTCGGCGGCGGTGAGGCCGGCGTCGAGCGCGCGGCGGACCGTGGCGTCGCTGACCCGGTACACGGTTGCGGCGCCCGCTGATTCGACATCGGCGACCAGGGCGATCTTGGCGCGTAGTTCCGGTACCAGCGGACCGGGGGCGATCACCGTGAGGTCGGCCTGGACCAGGACGTGGTCGACCGGTTTCGGCAGCGCCGCGGCCATTTCCGATTCGGCGTCGGCGACAGAACCGTGCAGCAGGGCCCGGCCCGCCGAGTCGAGGGCGCCACGGCCGAGCAGGCCGACGACTGCCGCCTCGGCGAGGGTCGCGGTGACGGCATCGAGGCGGAAATGCCTGCGCCGGCGTGGCATTCGCCAAGCCAGCAGTTTGCCGATGTCGGCGGGAGTCACCGCGGTACCGGTCGGATACTCGGCGAGCAGGCCGAGGATCGCCGCACGATCGCGCACCGCATGGGGCACGCGCAGCTCCGCGGACAGGGCCGCGATCGGCTTGTCGGCGGCGTCGCGCAGGCCGATCATCCACGGCATCCGATCCAGCTCCAGCCACGCCTGCGCGAGTGTCACCCAGCGGGTCGCGGGCGGGGCGTCGAGCCACGAATCCGCGGCGGGCGTCGGGGCCCAGAAGTCGTCGGTGGAGTCGAGGTCGGGGGTCGGTTCGGGCAGGCCCTTCTCGACGAGTTTCGCGGCGGCCAGCAATTCGAGCAGCAGGCCGGTGCGTTGTTCGTCGATGCCGGTCTGCTTGGCCAGCCTGCGCAGTTCGCGCACGCCGAGTCCGCCCGCGCGCAGGGCGGGGGCGGGCAGCGCGCCGAGCGCGTCGATCAGGTCGCCCGCGTCGCGCAGCAGTTCGCCGACCTCACCCGCGCCGACGGCGTTCACCTCGGTGGCGGCGTTCTTGACGAGCGTGGGTTTGGGTGGGGCGGGCGCGTGCGGGTCGGTGACGGGTTCGCCGCGCAGAATCTGGCCCACGGTGACGGGCAACTCCACGGTCTCGTCGTCGATCCGGTGCAGCAGCCGGGCGGCGAGCAGGCGCGGCACGGGCCGGTCGGGATCGGTGCCGGGTGCGGCATCCCTGGTGCGACCCCGGGGGCCGGTGGTGGCGAGTTTGTCCAGCAGCGCGCGTTCGGGCGGGCTCGCCGTAGCCAGCGCGGCCGTTACCTCGGGCTCGGTGAGCGCGTCGGGGAGCGCTGTCGTCGCGCCCAGCGGCCAGGGCAGGGCTTCGGCGGCGCTGGGTGTGAGGTCGAGGTCGTCGCCGATCTGCCACACGAGGGCGCGGTCGAGCAGGCGGGTCAGCGCGGCGGTGAGCGCGGTCTTGGTGACGCGATCCTTGAGCTGCGCGTGCAGGGTGGTGCGAGTCAGCGGCGTGAGTTCGGCGCCGATCGTGCGGGCGTCCTCATTGGCCGTCAGCGCCTCGATGATCGCGAACTCGTGGGTGTCCAGATCGTCGGCGGCACGCAACACCGATGCGCGCTGCTGAGCGCGCACGGCGAGCACCGACATCGACGCGGGCAGTGGTACCGCCAGGTCGGGCCGCAACTGCAGCAATTTCACCAGCTGGGCATCGGTGCGCGCACCGAGCCAATCGGCGAGAGAGTCTGTCGCGATCACCGATCGAGCCTACGTGGTTGGGTATGCCAGAATGAGCCGGTGGTGAACAAATCGAAGAAACCCTACGTCGACAACGGCTGGCCCGAGGTGGCCGACGGCGAGCACGCCGTGACCGAACTGTCGTCGACCCGCGCCGGTAATCTCTCGCCTTTCGGTGAGGACACCGAGTTTCCCGTCCCGGCCGCGACGCTGCCGTACGTACACCCCCAGACCACCATCAACCGGGTGTAATTCGGACGAGAAAGACAAGAGCCCGCATCCTCGAGGATG
>NZ_JBHWZY010000240.1:0-8559 GCF_042727815.1 Nocardia sp. NPDC060220 | reverse complement strand
GATCCTGGACAGATAGGCGTCCAGATCGAGCTCGGCACCCTGCCAGCCGTGATCGTCGGGCACTACGTCGGTCATCGCATCCTCGCTCCGGTCGGTGTCTTCTCGCACAACCGCGGTTCGCCGAACCTTGTTCCCGCGTGTCTCAGGCCGCGCACTTCGCGCCCGCGGGGGCCGCGGGCGCGGTGACCGAACCGTGCTCGACATCGACGACATAGTCGATGACCTGCGGCGCGAGCGGCTCGGTTCCCGCGAGCAGGCGCAACACCACACATCCGCCCTCGAACAGCGCGGGTCCGACCGAGTGATCACCCGCGACGATGGCGCCGGTCAGGTCACGCCCGCTGACCACGGTGTAGAAGGAGAACGCTTTCTCTGCCGCGGTCAGCGCCGCGCGCAGTTCCACACTGGTCGCGAAGGGCACGATGGCGTCGGCGGTGCCGTGGATCAGGAAGGCCCGGCGCATAGTCAGCCGGTCGGCGAGCAGCGCGGGCGAACGCTCGATGTAGGCGAGCGGGCAGATCATCGGCGCGCAGCCGCCCGCGTCACGTTCGATCTGGCGGGGCAGTGCGGGATCCACCGAGCCACCGGCCGCCCACATCGTGAAATCGTCGGAGGGGCCGTAGTTGTCGACCCAGTAGTCGAACAGCCCGGGCGGCCCGTGTGCCACCGCGAGCCCGCTGGTGATGCCGCCCTGACTCCACCCCCACAGCACGGTGGACGCGATAGCGGGATGCTCGCCGCGATACCACTGCGTGGCTGCCACCAGGTCGTGCCAGCCCGTCCACAGGTTCCAGTCGCCGGTGCGCCACGCTCCGTCGGCGCTGCGCAGATCCATGAGCAGAATCGGCGACCCGCCCGTGCGCGCGAGCGCGGACATATACGGGGCGAAATCGGCCGACGACCCACCGTGCCCGTGCACCGCGACCACCAGCTTCGTGGCCGCGATATCGCCGGGAACACAGCGAAACGGCTCGTATACGCGCCCGGTCGCACGCTCGCCGTCCACGGTGATCGCGACCTGTCGCAGGTCGACACCCGGTGCGCACGGCGGTTGCCCGTGCGGGGCGGGTCCGACCGCGGCCGATATCGCGACCAGCAGCGCGCACACCGCCACGACGACCCCGACCCGCTTCATGTCGCGATTGTCCGCCACCGGCGGACGGGGGTCCAGCACATCGTCGCGCGTTCCCACGCCGACACGGCACGGTCCCCGCGGCCCCCACAGTGCAGGGGTTGCGGGGACCGCCGGAACCCACGTGTCGGCGTGGATCCGTCCGTGGTGACGTCAGCGCAGCGCGACCTCCGACCCGCGATGCAACAACACCGGCGCCGTCTTGCTCGCGGTGTCGGCGTTGATTCCCTTGGCGGCCGGATTCGCCTGTTCGAGTTGAGGTTTGCGATCCAGCAGCGTCTTGGTCAGCACGCAGGCCAGGTTCGCGTCGAGATCGTCGCGCACCACGAGCAGGTTGGGCACCACGATGGTCGGCGCGTCGGCGGGCAGCCCATAGGTGGCGGCCGGGATCGAGCCCGTCTCGTAGACCGGGTTGATCTGCTTCAGTTTCGGCAGCACACCGGTGATGTCGAGGAAGCGGACCTTGTCCTCGGCGGTGGTGAACAGGTCGGTGATGCCCGGCGTCGGCAGGCCACCGGACCAGAACATCGCGTCGATGGAGCCGTCCTTGAGACCGTCGACGGTCTTGGTCAGGTCGAGGCGCTGGGCGGCGACGTCGCTGTCGGGGTTGAGCCCCGCGGCTTGCAGCACGCGCTGGGCGATCACCTCGGTTCCCGATTTGGGTGAGCCGGTGGAGACCCGTTTGCCGCGCAGGTCGGCGAGGGAGTTGATGCCGGCGTCGGTGCGCACGATGACCTGGGTGTAGTTGTCGTAGAGCCGGGCCAGTGCGCGGATCGGCTGCGCGCTGGTGAAGCTGCCCGTGCCCGCGACCGCGTCGGCCGCGGAGTCGGCGAGCGAGAAGCCGACCTGATAGGTACCGCCGACCACCTGCTGGATGTTCTGTACGGAGGCGCCGGTCTCGGCCGCGGTGGCCTTCACGGTCCCGCCGGTGGCGGCGGAGATCTGCTCGGCGTAGGCGTTGCCGAGCGCGAAGTACACGCCGGTCGCGTTTCCGGTGGCGATGCCGATCCTGGTGTCCTGCTTCACTGCACAGGTCACTTCGCCGCCCGCGTCGGCGGTCGGGGTGTCCTGCCGGCCACCGCAGCCGGTGAGTAACGCGGCGGCCGCGACCACCGCGACAATTGTTCTGACCATCAGGTCCCCTTCCGTCGACGGCCAGGCCGCCTGCCGATTCCCGCGGATCACGGTGTGTCCGTGGATGTTCTGTTCGCCCGGTCGAGAAGGCCCGCCAGCACGGCGACGACCAGCACCCCGAGTCCGAGCCCGGTGGCGACCGGATTCGGGTACAGCAGAATCAGTCCCGCGCCGGCGGCGATGACGCGCGGGATCGGGCCGATCGCGCCGATTCCGAACAGCCACCCGCCGGTCGCCGCCGCCAGCGCCGCGACGCCGACACAGGCTGCCGCGCTGACCCACAGCACGTCGAGCACCGCACCGCGGCCGAGCAGATGCTCCCCGGAGTCGGTGAGCACGAACATCAGCGGCACCAGGAACGCGGGCAGCGCGTACCGCAGGGCGTGCCACATCGTCGGCATCGCCTTCGCCCCGGTCACCGCGGCCGCGCCGACGGCGGCCAGCGCGGTCGGCGGCGTCACCTCCGAGAGCACCGAGAAGTAGAAGACGAACATTGCGGCGGCGGGTGCGGCGACGTGCAGGTCGAGCAGCGCGGGCCCGATGATCACCCAGCCGATGACGAACGACGCCGTCACCGGGACCGCCAGACCCAGCAGCGACAACGCGATCGCCGCCAGCACCGCGGTGGTCGCCAGCACGACGGCGGGATCGTCCGACAGCGCTGATCCGGCCTTGACCAGCAGTGCGGCCAGTTGCGCACCGAGGCCGGTCTTGGTGGTCATCGCGGTGATCACGCCCGCCGCCGCACACACCGCGACCACCGGCAGCGCCGAGCGCATCCCGTACGACAGCGAGCGCAAGGCTTCGATCACGAACTGCCCCACGCTCTTGCGTGACCAGCGGTGCCCCTCCGCTCGCACCGAGCCGCCCTCAACTGATTCCGTCGTGCTCTGTTCAGCGGGCGTTTTCGTGAGATCGGTGGCCGAGGCCGCATCGGTCGCCGCGGCACTGCGCAGCATCCGGTCCGGGATCGCGAGCAGCAGCGCGAGCGCCGTCGCGTACACCACCGCGCGGGTCGCGCTCACGTCGGCCAGCAAGAGCACGACGATCACGATCAGCGACGAGAAGTGATACCCGAAGCGTCCCAGCAACTTCCACCACGGCGTCGGCAGCGGACCGTCGGCCAGATCTACGGGCGCCCGCCCGTCCGCGTGGATCCGGCGGGCGTCGATCTCGACCGACAGCAGGATGCCCAGATAGTACAGCAGCGTCGGGATCAGGGCCCACCCCAGCACCGTCACATACGACACGTCGAGATATTCGGCGACGATGAATGCCGCCACTCCCAGCGTGGGCGGCGACAGAATCGCACCGACGCCCGCCGCCGCGAGCATCCCGCCCGCCTGTTCGGGCCGGTAACCGGCCTTACGCAGAATCGGCCAGGTCACCGCGCCGGTGCTCACCGCGGTCGCGGTTCCCGAGCCCGAGACGGTCCCGAGCAGGAATCCCGACGCCACTGCCGTGCGCCCTGCCGCGCTGTGCGAGCGCCGGAACAGTGACACCGACAGATCGACGAAGAACCGTGCCGCACCGGAGAATTCGAGTACCGCTCCGTAGAGCGTGAACAACACGATGTAACTGGCGGCGACGTCGAGGGGCGTGCCGTAGAAGCCGCTGCCGGAGTTGTACAGCGCGTCGACGATCTGATCGACGTCGAGGCCCGCGTGCGCGATCGACCAGTCCTGCGGCAGCAGACCGCCGTAGTACCCGTACCCGAGGAACACCAGACACACCACCGGCAGGATCACCCCGGTGGTGCGTCTGCACGCCTCGAGCACGAGCACCAGCAGCAACCCACCCATCACGACATCGAGCGGCGCGAGCATCCCTTGCCGATCGAGAAACGCGTCGTATCCCCCACCCGCGTCACCGATTCGAATCGGCAGCACCGGATACAGACACACCACCAGGGTGATCGCCGCCAGTACCCAGTCGAGCACGGAGGGTCCGTCGGCCCGATCGAGCGGACCCCACCACGACCGATAGCTCAGATACACCAGCGGCAGCGCGACAGCCAGAAAGATGACCAGGTAGTACTGGCTGCCCTGCGCCAGCGGCCGAAACACCTGCCACACCGACAGCAGCGCGAGCCCGAGCGCGACGCCGCCGACCAGCCGACCGGGGAATCCGGAGAGCACCCGCGCGGGCCGCTCCTCGTCGTCCACCCCCAGCTCAGCCGCAGTGACAACCGGTGGCGCTGCGTTCATGAGCGGACGATAGCAACGAGATTCACGGCCGGTGACGAAATCGACAACCGGGCAGTCTGTACAAAATGGACACTACGCGGGTGGCGCTCACCGCTGTGTGGTCCCACGATCCACTTCCGCACCTCGGCGCAGCGCGAAGGTGGCGCCCGCTGCGGCGGCGGCCGCGACAACGATCGCGAATACCGTGGTGGCCGTGGCCAACCCCGCCGCATCGCCGAGAAAACCGGTCGCCAGCGGCAACACCGCGGCGGGGAGATAACCGCCCACGTTCTGCGCGGCGTTGGCCTCGGCCAGCCGATCCGGCGGCACCGCAGATCCGATCGCGGTCAAACCGCCGAGTTGCCCGAGCCCCTGCCCCATCCCGGCCAGCACCGCGGCGATGCCGAACACCGGCACCGCCGCCGTCGCGACCGCACCGATCAGCGCGACCGCACTCCCCACCGTCGCCACCGAGCTGCCGAGCAGGATCACGCGAATACTCCTGCGCCGCACCGCGAACTGGATCCCCGTCGCGGCCAGGAACATCACGAAGGCCAGCGCACCCGCGACGACCCGATTCGCCGATCCGAGCATCCCGAGAACCGACGGGCCCAGCGACAGGACGAAGGACGTGGCCGTGATGCCGGGGGCGAAGGCGACAATCCCGAGCAGCACCGCCGTCCTGCCCCGCGCCGGTACCGCGGGCACTCGGATCCACGGACCGCGCCCGCCCACACCGCTCGGCAGATCCAGCCGCGACACCACGACGAAAGCCACTGCCAGTAGCGCGATTTCGACCACGAACACGGTCACCGTCGCACCGGGCGCGGCCTCCGACAAGACCCCGGCCAGCAGCGGACCGAGACCGGCGCCCAGCACCATAGCCACCGAAGCCGCCAACGCGCCTTTCGCCGAGCGCTCTCGGCCCGCGATATCGGTCACCGCCGCCATCCCCGCCGAGACCGCACAGCCCACCGCGACGCCGGTGAGCAATCGCGCCAGCGCGAGCACGAGAACCGAACCGGCGCAGGCGAACAGCACGCAGGCCACCATCGCCAGCACGATCGCGGGCAGCAGCACCGGCTTACGCCCCACCCGATCGGAGACCACGCCGGCGACGGTCAGCGCCCCGAGCAATCCCGCGATGTAGCAGGCGAAGACGAGGGTGAGCGTGCCCGAGGAGAATCCCATCTCCCGCTGCCACACGACGTAGAGCGGCGTGGCGGCGTTCGAGAGGACGAACACCGCAAGGACCGGCCACGCTGCCGCCCAGATCGCCCCATCGCGCACCCGTGGCGCCGCTGCCTGGATCGTCATGCCCACTCCTTAGTTCGACTTATCTCGTACCAGTACGACAGAAGTCGAACATACTCAGTACGATAAGATTCGTACAAGCCCCGACCTGAAGGTGTCCCATGCAGGCAACGACCGAAGCCGAACGACTTCCCGAGCCACCGCGCGCCGACCTGCGCCTCGATGTCGTCCTCGGCGCACTCAGCGATCCGCTCCGCCTCGGCATCGTGCAGAAGCTGCTCACCGAATCCCCCGACCTCGACCGCCCCTGCGGCTGGTTCGGCATCGACCGCCCCAAGTCGACCCTCACCCACCACTTCCGCGCCCTCCGCGAAGCGGGCATCACCCGTCAGCACCGCTACGGCCTCGAACGCCGCAGCCAGGTCCGGGTAGCCGACCTCGACGCCCGATTCCCCGGCCTCCTCGACCTCGTCCGCACGTGGCGGGCCGAATAACCCGTGGTTCCAGGCCGAACCGGCGTGGATAATGTCGTGGTGGCCGTGATGCGACGAATCGTGGTGGTGGGGACTTCGGGATCGGGCAAGAGCACGCTGGCCCGCCAGATCTCGCACCGGCTCGACGTCCCGCACATCGAGCTCGACTCGATCCACCATCAGCCGAACTGGACACCGATGGCCGCGCCCGAATTCCAGGCCGCGGTCGCCGAGCGGATCGCCGGGGATGCCTGGGTGGTCGACGGCAACTACCGAGGCAAACTCGGCGATCTGGTGTGGCGACGTGCCGATACGGTGGCCTGGTTCGATCTGCCCCGGTCGCTGGTCATGCGCCAGATCGTGGGCCGGGCGCTGACCGGGCGCGAGCTGTGGAACGGCAACCGGGAGCGCTGGCGCGAGATGATCTCGCTCGACCCGGCACGATCGGTGATCATGTGGGCCTGGACGACCCATGCGAAGAACCGGGCGAGCTACCTTGCGGCACAGCATGATCCGGCATTCCAGGATCTCACCTTCGTCCGACTGGGCTCCCGGCGCGAGGCCGCGGCGTTCCTCGACGGTCTCGCCTGAGCACCACCGCCGACGTAACCCGCTTCGGCTGTCACTGCCCACGCAACCGGGCTTGCCCCGCGATTGTCGGTGCCCCCGCCTACGATCCGCTCATGCTCTCGATCGATACCGCGCAGCGTCGCGCCCGAGTGGCCACCAGGCATCGCCTCGCGCCGTCGGCGCGTTCGACCGACCCCGTGGACATCGCCCGTTCGATGGTGGTTCTGCACGCCACCGATCCGGCGACGGTGTACCTGTCGGTCGGCGCTCGGGGCATCGATCTCACTCCCGCCGATGTCGAGAAGGCGCTCTACGACGACCGGGCCCTGCTTCGCATGCTGGCCATGCGCCGCACGATGTTCGTCGCGCCGACCGAGTTGCTCCCGGTTCTGCAGGCATCCACCTGCGATGCGCTGGCCCACAAGCAACGCCGCACCTACGGCCGCTTCATCGAGCAGGCGGGCGTCGTCGACGGTGACATCTCGACGTGGCTGGCCGAGGTCGAAGCCGAGACGCACGCGGCGCTGCTGACCCGTGGCGCGGCGACCGGTGTCCAGCTGAGCAAAGATGTGCCACGGCTGCGCACCCAGATCGACACCGCCCCCGGAAAGTCCTATTCCAAACCGACGAGCATCACCACCTGGGTACTGGTGGTGCTCGGCGCGGAGGGCCGGATAGTGCGCGGCCGCCCGAACGGCAGCTGGACCAGCAGCCAGTACACCTGGGCCCCCGTGGAAACCTGGCTACCCCAGGGGTTTTCACCGCTGTCCGCCGCCGAGGCCCGCATCGAACTGGTACGTCAGTGGTTGTACGCCTTCGGCCCGGCCCCGATCACCGACCTGAAATGGTGGACCGGCTGGACCCTCGGTGAAGTCCGGAAGGCCCTGGCCGAAGTCGACACAGTCGACGTAGACCTCGACGGCACCCCCGGCCTGATCCTCGCCGACGACCTCACCCCCGTCCCCACCCCCGAACCCTGGGCAGCCCTGCTCCCCGCCCTGGACCCCACCCCCATGGGCTGGCAATCCCGGGACTGGTTCCTCGGCCCCCACGCCCCCGCCCTCTTCGACACCAACGGCAATATCGGCCCCTCCATCTGGGCCGACGGCCGCATAGTAGGCGGCTGGGCCCAACGCCCCGACGGCGAAGTGGTCACCCGCCTCCTCGAAGACGTGGACCCCCACACCCAGAAGCTGATCGACGCCGAAATAGACCGCACCACAACCTGGTTCGGCGACATCCGCGCCATCCCCCGCTTCCGGACCCCCTTACAACGCGAACTCACCGCCTAGCGGCAACAATTTCGGCAATATTCTGCCGATACAGTGCTGTCCGTGGTCGAAGTGGGGCGAAATGACGTTGATCGGCAGAATATTGCCGATCTGATTAGGACAGGCGTATGGCTTCCGACCAACCGGGATAAATTCGGCAATATCCTGCCGATCGGAGGTGTGTTCATGGATGTACTGAAAGACATCGGCGGAAAGATCCGAACGGAGCGCCGCCGCCACCACCTGACTCAGGAGGAGCTTGCCGAAGTCGCGGCTACGTCCACGCGCACGATTCGCGACATCGAACACGGTCGAGGTTCGACCAGCATCGGAACGGTCACAGCAGTGGCCGGCGCACTGGGACTAACGCTGACGGTGACGCCGTGACGGATTTCGGCGCGTTGCGCAGGGTCAGCAGCGCGGACGTCTACAAGTCCGGTCGTCTCGCTGCCGCGCTCGGCAGGACCGCCGATGGTGGCACCGAATTTCGTTACGTGCCTGAATATTCTGGTGATCCCATCGCTTCGACATTGCCACTC
>NZ_JBHWZY010000239.1:0-8575 GCF_042727815.1 Nocardia sp. NPDC060220 | reverse complement strand
GGGCCAGCCTGGACGACCGATCCTTACACGCTGAGCCTGGCGAACAAGAGCTTGCTCACTGTGTTCGGCGGCCAGCACTTCCTTGGCGGTATTTCCGGCGAACACGTCAGCGAGACCACCGACGAGAACCCCGACCGGGTCGCGCTGATACAGCAGGTCACCCTCGCCTACCTCCGTCACGTCGCCGATATCGATCACCGCGGCTGGACTATCGCGCAGGCCGTACTCGCGCCCGCCCACCCCCTGGGACGGCTGGAATCCAAATAGCGGGCCTGTCGAACTAGTGTGAGGCGGTATTTCGGTGCAGGCATCGAGTATGGGGCAAGGCTGAGAAAGGGTGCGATGACGAGGGTGATCCGCGCGGCGCTGACGGCGCTGGTGATCGTGTCGGCAACGGTGGGCTGCGACGATGGCCCGGGCGCGAACGTCGTGCACGATAACCCTGTGAAAAGAATGCTGCCTGAGGGTGAATCACTACTGCTGCGAACAGATTTCAACGACGATACGGCCTGGCGCGAGACACTCGACGCAGTGAATCGGTTCTATGAAAGCGAAGACGTCGAGTACGGGCTGACCGTTATCGACACCCCTGACTTCCGGGAAGTGACGGCCGGAGACCTCGAGAAGCTGCTCACATCGCAGTACTACATCTACATCATCGACGAACAGACCATCCGCGATCCAGAGCACCCGATCCTGGCAGTCGACAACAGCGGCGGCGGTGAACCCGCCGCAGGCCTGCCGACTTTCCGGATCTTGCCAAGAGAAGTAGGGCCGGCCGAAGTCAACCTCACGCTTGCGAACATGGACTTCGAGGACTTCGCATCAGCGGTGGACGCGGACGGGGTGTTTCGCGGCTTCTGATGCTGGGCCGACTTGCGGTGCACCATGTTTCGTCGTCGGTGCGATCGAACGGGTGATCGGTTGTGTCATCCGTGATCTGATTCGACGGAATAGCGTCTGTGGGGCGACGACGTTGAGATCCGCGTGGTATCGGCGAAGCGTGACGGTGATATCTGAGGTGCCTCGCGGGCTGGTCATGAGGACAGAACCGGTGGTGGCGTGAACGGTCAGGGCTCGGCGGCGGCAACGTGTGTCACCGCGGAGGGCCCGTTGGGCATGGGGCCCGCCGCGGCCGCCGGTGGCGTGCTCGTGGCCGCGCCGGACGACCGCGAGGAGCCCGGCGCGGACAGTGTCGCTCCGCGCACCAGAACCACCCAGTAGCCCACGAGGACAGCGCAGTAGAGCGAGTGTGTCACGGCGGCGGCGACGCTGCTGTGGGGCGGCAACTCCACGGTGAAGGACAGCGGGAAGACCGGCACCGCGAGCGCGATGGCGGTGAGCTCGCCGCGGCCCAGCGTGATCAGCACGAGCACGCCCGGCCACAGCAGCATCAGGTAGTTGTGCCACGCGATGGGCGAGAACAGCAGGGCCGCGGCGAGTACCGCCCACAGAGCGGTGCCGCCCGGGTCGACGCGGTCGCGGTGGCGCCCACACCACCACAGCGTGCCTGCCAGCACCGCTAGCCCGAGTACCGTCCCGATCGCGGAAGGCAGTCCGAAGCGCACCGCCAGCCCCGGCAGCGATGCGTTGTCCACCCAGCCCGACACCGGCTCGGACAAGGCGATGCGCAGCCAGCCCCCCGCGCTCGACGGCCCGGCGACGAGCACCCCGATCAGCGAGGCGACGGCCGCGCCTGCGATTCCGGCCTTGAACGGCAACCACTGCCGTTGCACGGCCGCGAGCAGCAATAACGGTGCCAGCGACGGCTTGAGCGCCACCACGATGCCGAACAGAACCGACGCGAGCACCGGCCGCTCCCGCCGCTGCGCGATCCACCCGGCAACGAGCCCGACCAACAGCAGCGGGTAGATCTGGCCGAGCATCAGCGTTCCGAACAGTGGCGTGGACGCGAGCACGGCCAGCGTCACCAGCGCAGTGACAGCCGGGCGCAGCCGCAGTTCCGAGCACACCGCCAACACCGAGCCCAGCATCATGAGCAGTGTCAGCACCACGAAGATGCGGTAGGCCGTGACCGCATCCAGCGCGGCGAACGGCGTGAGCAGCGTCGAGAGCAGCGGCGGGTTGAGATTGTTCAGCTTCGCCGGGGTCTCGTAGATGTCGGTGCCGTGGGTGAGGGCCACGGCCGAGGTCCAGAAGGTGTCGAAGTCGACGTGGACCTCGTCCATATCGTTGGACAACAGCTGCGCCACCCGCGGGTAGGGGCTCAATACGCGCAGCACCACCTCGAGGATGGTCGCGAGCACGAGCACACCTGCCACCACCCGTATGGCGGCGGTGAGACGGCTGGGCTGCGCTACATTTTCTGGTGACACGGCCCCAGACGCTATCCGTACTTGTCCGGTTTCGTAGAACTGCTCATGTCAGGTTCGTAGAAGGAGGCCCGTCCCCACATTGAGCTCCGATGCCGCGCAGGGCTATTGGTCTGTACCGGCCTGGGCGGTGCGAAATGGCGCGATCGGCGCGGTCTCAGCATCGGGCGCTGTTGGACCTGTTGCTGACCGGAATGCTGGGCGAGCGCCGCGCAGTTGGTGTTCACGCTGGCTGATCGCGAGGGCCGCCGGTATCGAGCGCGCGGTGCCTATTCGGTACCTACCCGACTGAGTGATCGGATCGGGTTGCCGGGTCGACGTGGCACGAGGCGCCTCCGCTTCGCTGTGGCCACGTCGACCGGCCACCACCCGGTCGCTGCGCAGCCAACGACCGGGCATCAGTCATTCGCAGTCGTTGTCACTCCGGATCGGCGCTATCGAATACTCGCGGTCAACGTTGTCCGGCAATGAAAGTTGCTGAGCCTCAACACCTTCCTCCGTCGGGTTGTCGAGCTCGTTGTTGTTGTCAACGATCTCGCGGGCGCGCGATCAGCAGTTGGGTCGGGAGCTCGATTCAGCGGACCTGGGTCGTCTCGAGAATGCCATGTCGCCGTGCACGCCCCTGCGCACCAGCGGAGCCGACGCGGTTCTGCCGTTCGCACCGGCGACTCCGACCTGACCCCGATTCCTGTATCCCGACGCGCGCGGTTCCCGTAAGCTTCGTCGCGTACGTGCAGGTCAACCGGCCGACGATGGAGTCTCATGACGTCCACAGCACTGAAGAAGCCACCACCCACACCGGTTCTGCGAGCCGTCGAGCGAGTGCGCGACGCGCTCTCGGCGCTGCATCGCCGACTGGTTCCCGGTCATATCGCGCTACTGGAACTACAGATCGCCGGATTCCTCTCGCAGGCGATCAGTGCCGCGGCCGAGCTGGGTATCGCCGACGAACTGGCCCGTGGGCGGCGCGGGGCGGCCGAGCTGGCCGCGGCGGTGGGCGCCGACGAGGGCGGCGTGCGCAGGCTGATGCGTCTGCTGGTGAGTTTCGGGGTGTTCGCCCAGCATCGCGACGGTTCCTATGGGCTCACCAGGATGGGTGAGTCGCTGCGCTCCGACGGCGAGGTAACGCTGCGCGACACGTCCCTGTTCTTCGGTTCGCCGTTTCACCGCAACCACTGGACCCACCTGACCGACGCGGTACGCACCGGCGAAGCCGTCGGCCCCGCTCTCGACGGTGCGAGCTTCTTCGAGTACGCCGCGACGCACCGCGAGATCGGCGACCTGTTCGACCGCGCGATGACCAGCATCAGCACGCTGTCCATCGAACCGCTGCTGGCGGCTTACGATTTCGGCCAGTTCGGCACCTTGGTGGATGTCGGCGGCGGGCGTGGCAGCCTGCTGGTGGAGATCCTCGACCGCTACCCGGACGCCGAGGGCATCGTGTTCGACCTGCCCGACGTGGTCGCGAACCTGGACAGCGAACTCACGGCGCACGGGCTGGCTGGGCGCTGCGCGGCGCGGGAGGGGTCGTTCTTCGACGAGGTCCCGGCAGGTGGTGACGTCTACCTGCTCAAACACATCCTGCACGACTGGTCCGACGCCAAGGCCGAGCAGATCCTGCGCACGATCCACGCCGCGATGGATCCGTCTGCCCGGCTGCTGGTGATCGAACTGGTGCTGCCCGATCATCAGCGCCCGCACCCGGGCAAGTTCATCGACCTGGAGATGCTGGTCAACACCGACGGCGGCCACGAACGCACCGAGGCACAGTTCCGCGAGCTGCTCGCACGCGGCGGTTTCACCCTGCTGCGGACGGTGCCCACCGCCGCGCCGGACTGTGTGCTCGATGCCCGCCCGCGCTGATCGCGCCAGACTCGCTTTCCGACTCGACAATCCGCGGCGACAAGGTGTGGGTGATCGCTAGATTGCGGGTAGCTGCTCGCCTTGTACGACTTCGATGTCGAGTTCAATTTTGACGGTGGTCCCGACGGCGGCCACGCCCGTGCGCACAATCGCGTTGTAGTCGATCGCGAAATCGTTGCGGTGCAATAGTGTTTCGGCGTGGAACGCGGCGCGTACCCCACCCCACGGATCTGATCCGAACCCACCGAAGGCCACCTCGAGATCGACCGAGCGGCGCTGCCCGTGCATGACCAGCTCACCCGGCATCACCCAGGTGTCACCCCCGGTACGACGTAACCCGTGACCGGTGAACGTGATCATCGGATACCTGTCGACGTCCAGGAACTCCGGCGAGCGCAGGTGATTGTCACGCATCGAGATTCCGGTATCGATACCCGCCGCTTTGATCTCCGCGTACCCGGTGGATCGCTCGAACGGCTCAGCGATATCGAGTCGCCCACTCACCTCGGCGAATCGGGCTTTGATACTCGCGATTCCCAGATGACGCGCGGTGGCGATCACTGTCGAATGCGCCGGATCGATCGTCCACGGCCCAGTCGGGGGCAGCGCCACTGCCCCCATCGCCGGCACCAGGACCACCTCACCGAGCGCGCCCGTCCCGGTGGAAGAGATCTGCGCGATCCGTGCCACCGGCTCGAACCCGACAGCGGTGAGCACCGCGGTGTGAGTACCCGCGGGCATCAGGCCGGTGCTCACCGCTCCGGTTTCGTCGGCAACCGCACGGGCGATCTGGCTGCCCGTCATATCCGTCACCGTCAACACCGCGTCGGGCACCGGCCACCCCTCCGCGGTGCGAACACGACCGGTCAGCCCGCTCATCAACGATCCCCGAGGTCGTAACCGAGCCGCACGTCGTAGGCGGCTTCGCTACCGGTCACGGTGACCTGCCCGGTCACCGGCGGATAGCCACGAGCAACCACGGTGTACTGCCCTTCGACGAGATCGGTCACGACGTAGCGGCCGTCCTCGTCGGTGCGCGCCGTCGCGGTCACCTCACCCGCAGCGTCGAGCACAGTGACCAGCACGTCCGGCGCCGCCCGCTCGCCGTCGGCCCGCGCCGATCCGGTGAGCACCGCCATCGCGGTCAACTCGATGTCGTGACGCATGACGCCACTGTCGGGCACCGTCAATGTGATTGCGCTGGGACGCATGTGCTCAGCCGCCGCGACCAAGGTGTAGACACCCGACACCACGCCGTGGCACAGGTAGGTGCCGTCGATGCCCGTGACCGCGGCGCCGACCACCTCACCACGCATATCGGTCAAGGTGACGGTCGCACCCGCCAACGGCGAGCCGTGCGCCGCGGTACGGACGACACCTGACAACTCACCGGAACCCACCAAGGTCAGATCCATGCGCAGGGGCCGCCGGCCGACCGAAACATTGACCGCGGCCGGTTGGTGCCCCATCGCCGACACGATCAACACATGACCCCCCGACTCCGGCGCACTGATCGCATAGCCACCATCAGCGGCACTGCACGCCCGCGCGACCTGACGGCCACCCTGATCGATCAACGTCAACACCGCACCCGGTAACGGCTGACCATTCTCGCGGCGGACATGACCGTCCACCGCTCCACCGCCGATGCCCGAGCCGGACAACTCGCCGGTGGACGGAGCGGACTGCGATGACGCGTCGGCCTGGTAGGCCCGATGACCGTTCTGAGCTACCGGTGCGTGCCGTCCGGCCGAAGCGGTCGGCACCAGCTCTGACTCGGACAACACTCGCTCGGCGCCTTCCCAGACCGGGTCTTCTTCCCACCTCGGGTCCGCGAGTACGGCCAATTCGGCGTCCAGCGCTGCCATTCTGTCGGCATCGGTCGGATTGTCCTGCGACGCAGACTCTTTCACGGTCGGGTCGAGCGCCGGATCGATGTCGATCGTGCTGCGCAGCGGACGATTCGGAAGCCACATGGTCGCGAGGAAGGCGACGACCGCTGCCCCGGCGGCGATGAGGAAGATCCGGCCGGTCGCATCGCCGTAGGCGGCGCGCACGATCGTCGCAATCGGTGCGGGTAGGCCGTGCAGGTTCAGATTGCTGCCGCCGGAGGAACTGGTTGTCACACCGATCTTCGCGAAACCCTCTGTCGACAGCTCGCTCACACGGGTAGCCAGGACCGACCCCAGCACCGAGACGCCGATCGCGCCACCGAACGTGCGGAAGAACGCGACGCTGCTCGATGCCGCGCCGATATTGTGCACGCTCACGGTGTTCTGCACGGCCAGCACCAGGTTCTGCATCATCATGCCGACACCGAGCCCGACAACGGCGATGTAGGTGCCGACCAACCACAGGTTGGTGGCGTGGTCGATCGTCGAGAGCAGCCCGAACCCGACCACCAGCAGCGCACCGCCGGTGACGACGAACGACTTCCATTTCCCGAACCGGGTGATCAGCTGTCCCGAACCGGTCGACGCGACGAGCATGCCCGCGACCATCGGGATGGTCAGCACACCGGCCACCGTCGGTGAGTATCCGCGCGCGGTCTGGAAGTACTGGCCGAGGAAGGTGGTCGCTCCGAACATCCCGATTCCGACCGCGATCGAGGCGATGATCGCCAGACCGGTGGTGCGCTCGGTGACGATCGATAGCGGGATGATCGGCGACTTGGCTCGGGATTCGACCAGCAGGGTCGCGAGCAGCAGCACTACGCCCACGCCGACGTACAGGGCCGATTCGCGGGAGAACCACGCGTAGTAGTCCGCCTTCCCCGCGAACGACACCCAGATGAGCAGCACCGACACACCGGCCGTCATCAGGGCGGCGCCGAGCCAGTCGATCGACACCCCAGCCTTGCGTTCGGTCGGCAGCCGCAGGGTCCGCTGCAGCAGCACCAGGGCGATCACGGCCAGGGGCACACAGACGAAGAAGCACCAGCGCCAGCCGAGCGGACTGTCGACGATGACCCCGCCGAGGATGGGTCCACCCGACATCGACACCGCCATCACTGCACCCATGTAGCCGGAATAGCGCCCGCGTTCACGCGGCGAGACGATGGAACCGATGATCGCGACGACGAGTGCGGTCAAGCCGCCCATGCCGATGCCCTGGATGACTCGTGCCGCCAACAGCATGGGCACATTGCCCGCGACGCCCGCGATCACCGAACCGATGACGAAGATGACGATGGCCGACTGGACCAGCAGCTTCTTGTTGAACAGATCGGCGAACTTGCCCCAGATCGGGGTGGACGCGGCGTTGGCCAGCAGTGCTGTGGTGATGACCCAGGCGTATGCGGTCTGCGACCCCTCCAGGTCGCCGATGATCGTGGGCAGCGCGGTCGCCACGATCGTGGTGCTGAGCAGTGCTGTGAACAGCGCCGCCAGCAGCCCGGTCATGGCTTCCAGGATTTGACGATGGGTCATCGCGACCGGGGCCCGCCGCGTCCCCGACTCGACTGGATCAGACATCCGCTTCCTGACTTTCTGTCGAAACCGGCCGGCGCGCGCCCACCGCGGTGTGGGGCACGACTGCGGCCAGTGAATTCCTGAGTTTGCGAACGACCGAGGTGGCCTGTTCGGCTTCGTCCTCGCTCCAATCGGCGAGAGCGATCTGCAATCCCTGTGCTCGCGATATTCGGACTCGCCGCAGCAGATCGCGTCCTTCGTCGGTGATCTGGATGAGAGTGGCCCGGCCATCGCTGGGATCGGCGTGGCGGGCGATGTTGCCGGAGCGCACCAGCTCGGCGACATGTCTGCTCAGTGTCGACGGGCTGATACACAAGTCCACAGCGAGATCCACCTGCCGGCACGGACCCCTGGCCTCGAGCGAGCCCAGCACGCCGATGCCGCCTGGAAGCAGGTCCCCTTCGTCGGGATGGGAGAGGGCAGCGCGGATGGTCCGGCCCATGAAATAGAGCTCTCTGATCAGGCTCTGAGCCGTATCGGGTGACACTGCCATGACTACTCCCAGACGAGAATATTTACTTGCAGAATGCAACTATACATTACATTACTTGTGCTAATCAACTAGCTGACATGGAGGCCTGTGCGGCTTGGTGCGACGGCGGCGGGAACGGCAGGCAAGCCCGGTCGGCACGATCCGGCGCCGACGTGCTCTACGGCCCTTCTGCGAGAAGTGGGCCGGTGCCGGGCGTGCGGCTTCCTCGGATATGCGACGACCGAGGGGGCGATCACGGTGGGCGTCGGTGTGCCGGGAACTTCGAGGGCCGCCCGGTTCGCGCCGTCTCCGGCTCGACGCTGTGAAGTGTTGGGGCAGAACATGATCAGTCAACGAGCGCGGGGGAGGGAATCCGGATGGCAACTGTGGCAACAGGACACGCAGATGATTGATGTCGATGTAGCATAACTGCTGAG
>NZ_JBHWZY010000238.1:0-8608 GCF_042727815.1 Nocardia sp. NPDC060220 | reverse complement strand
CCCCTTGCCCCGCCGAGGGGGTTCAGTAGGCCCGGGAGAAGATCACCCGTTTGCCGTAGGAGGCCGGTGCGTCACAACGAACGCACTGGCCGCTTTCCGCGTCTCCGGCCAGCGGCACACACCGCGGCGTCGCCGCCGTGAGGGCCTTGATGTCGATCTCACACTGCGGTTTACCGCAGTGCAGGGCCAACGCCCAGCCCGTCGCGACGGCCGCCTCGAACGCCGCCCAATCGTCGACAGCGCTGGTGTTTTCGGCACGGAACGCGGTCGCGCGAGCGAGTAGATACGCCTGGAAATCGTCGAGGATCCCGGGCATGAGGTCGGGCAGGGTCGCCAAGTCGACCGACTGCTTGCCCTCCTCCCCCAAGCGCCGAACCATCACCGCTGTCCCGGCAGCGAGATCGCGCGGGCCGAGCTCGACGCGCACAGGGACACCGCGCATCTCCCACTCGTTGAACTTCCAGCCCGGTGTCTGGTCCCGATCATCGACGTAAACGCGGACCCCAGCGAACCGAAGCTTGCCCGCCAGTTCATCGGCGGCCGCGCCGACAGCGGCCGCGGTATCACCGCGCATGATCGGCACGATGACGACCTGGTGCGGCGCCAGGCGCGGCGGCAGCACCAGGCCGCGGTCATCGCCGTGGGTCATCACGATGCCGCCGAGCATCCGGGTGCTCATTCCCCAGGATGTCGTGTGACAGAATGCGTCTCGCCCATCAGAGGCGGCGTACCGGATTCCGAATGCCTGCGCGAAGTTGGTGCCCATGTAGTGCGAGGTCCCGGCCTGCAACGCCTTGCCGTCCCGCATCATCGACTCGATCGTGATCGTCTCGACAGCTCCCGCGAAGCGTTCACCGGGGGTCTTCTCACCCGGCACGACCGGCATCGCCGCCAGCTCCCGGGCAACGGTCTCGTAGATCCCGAGCGCCAACTCCATCTCGACACGAGCCTCCGCCTCGTCGGCGTGCGCGGTATGGCCTTCCTGCCACAGGAATTCCGTCGTGCGCAGAAACATTCGCGGGCGCATCTCCCACCGAACAACATTGGCCCACTGGTTGAGCAACAACGGCAGATCGCGATGGGAGCTGATCCACTTCGCCATCATCTCGCCGATGATCGTCTCGCTAGTAGGTCGCACGACAAGTGGTTCTTCGAGCTCCTTACCGCCCGCGTGCGTGACCACCGCAAGTTCAGGCGAGAACCCCTCGACGTGGTCGGCTTCGCGTTCGAGGTACGACTGGGGAATCAGGAGCGGAAAGTAGGCGTTCTCGTGACCGGTCTGTTTGATACGCCGATCGAGCTCGGCCTGTAGCAGTTCCCAGATCCTGTACCCGTACGGTCGAATGACCATGGTGCCTTTGGCCGGTCCGCGATCGACGAGGGCAGCCTTCACGACGACCTCGTTGTACCAGTTGGAGAAATCTTCGCTCTGGGCGGTAACTCCGCGCTCATCCCGTGCCATACCGACAAGGCTATCGACCCCCACCAGCGAATTTGCTGGTCCGGACACCTGCGGATCTCCGGATTCCGCGAAAAGCGATTGCGGCCGCGCGAGGATAAAAGGGCTCGCAGCGAGGTTCTGCGGGGCCGCGCAGTGGCATTCGGAACGTGGACTTCCACCGACCTGCTCTACGTGAACGACGTCCGCGACGTTCCTGCACCGACTCCGCGCGGCCCCCGCCGACATCCTCCAGCGCGCGGGCGTCGGCGAGGAGCGTCGGCCAATGCCTGAAGCGCCGGTCGAGTGCGAGGATGAAGAGTTCGATGCCGAACCTGCAAACACTTCATCAACGAAACCACCAACAACCCGTCGATCCAGGCCGAGTTCGCGGACCTGACAGTGCAAAGACTGTAGCCAGATGTTCCTGCGCTGCAGATCCGCGATCACCTTTGTCCGCCAGCTGGTTTCATGAAGGACCACCGATACAACTTGGCGCGCAACAGGGATGGGGAAACGGTATGCCGGAGAGCAAATCAGGGAGCGAGTCGATCGACTACCTCGAGGATCCGATCGGCGCCGCCCGGCAAGGCACCAACCCGACCGTGATCGGCCGACTGCGCAGTGGGTGGGCTGTCATCGGCAGCACACAGCACCTGCCCGGGTACTGCGTGCTCATCCACGACGGAAACGCTGACCAACTCACCGAACTGCCGCGGGCGGACCGCGTCACATTCATGCACGACATGGTGCTGCTCGGTGAAGCGGTCGAACGCGCATGCCGTGCCGCGGACCCGGAATTTCTGCGCATCAACTACGAGGTCCTCGGCAACTTGTGGCCATACCTGCACGGCCACGTCCTCCCCCGCTACCAGTGGGAACCCGACCACCTCCGAGTAGGCCAGGTCGCCCTCTACGGATCTGACCGAGACGCTCCCGAACACCGGCTCGGTGCCCGGCATGACCCGTTGCGGGCCGCCATTTCGGCTGCACTGCAGGAAGTAGCCATCGAGGGCTGAAACCGTAAGCGTCGCTTGCCAACTGTCCAGACGGCGCGCGCGTCGATGCCCTCGGAAGAACGAATCCGCCCCTGGGCGGCACGCCGGAGCGGATCGGCCCGTTCATCGGAAGGGCTGCCGCCGCGGTCGAGGCGATCGGCGAACAAGCCCAACCGTTCGACGAAGCTTTGCTCGAAGACCTCGTTCTCGAACATCAGCTGCTCGACCGTGCCCGCTACGTCAAAGCACTCGCGACCACCGTTCAGAACGCCGGAGCGGCCACCGACAACGGCCGCGATTCCTGCTTCCGGCGCATCGTGAACACCGAGTGCGCCCGCGGCGATAGCACAGCCGCAGCGGTAGTCGCTGCCGATGAGCACACGCTTGCAATACAGGTCGGGCTGCTGACACACACTTCTACCGTCGCGAGCAATGCGCTCGGCCACCTGGCGCACAGGTGCGCGGCTGCCGCCCGCGAATTCGCGGCGCAGCACCCCGAACTGACCGAGGCGCTGCGCTCACGAGGCACGGTGATCTCGCAAGGCCAGTGGCCTTCACCCCGCTCCAACCTTCAGTTAAGCTGAAGGTTATGGAGCCTCTGCCACTGTGTCGCCTCAGTATCGTGCCGGGCGCCTTCCGTCTCGTACGAGGAGAAGGGTGCTGCGCGTGAGCTTCCGTCATTACCTACGCCGACCCCCAGCTATCAGCGCCGCCGAGGCGGTGCGCCTGGTCACGGAGGGTGCGATCGTCGTGGACGTCCGTCGTGACTTCGAGTGGAATCGAGTACACATCCCAGGTGCTGTGCACATGCCGCTCGAGGTGCTCCAAGCGCGCTGCATGGAACTGCCCGAGGACCGTCTGCTCATTACCTTCTGCACCGGCGGCCTTCGCTCCGCGGGCGCGGCGAACCTCCTGGTCGAGAACGGCTTCGAAGCGGTCAATATGAGCCGTGGCCTGATCGATTGGCGCGCCGCCGGTGGGCCGCTCACCCCGTGAGAAGGGCGCCCCGACCAGGCCGAAGCCCGAGCTCGGGCGTTCAGAGGTGGCGGTTCAGGACCACGTCCCGGTTTCTGTAGCACTCACAACCCTGCGACGCTTCAATGGAAGGTAACGTTCGGTCGCCGGATTCGGTGATCAAGGCTCCTGGGCACTCGAGGACCCAGCGCCCTCGTCGCCGACGTCGGCCCCGCGCCCCGGAATACTGAGTCTCGTCGATGGGACCCGGTACGACGCCGCCCCATAACCGCTCGGGCAAACACCTGGAGCGGCGTCAAGACCTCCGTGCTCCGACCATACGGAGGGCGAGTTCGACATATCCCGCAGCGATGACATCCGCGTCGGAGTAGGACTTGGAAGGAAACCATCGGCTGACATCGACCCCGAGTGAGGTGATTGCCAACGTGGCAACCCCGACATCGACGGGAGCGAACTCGCCTGCCGCAGAACCATTTTCGATGATCTCGGAGAATATGCGAGACGTCGACCGGCGGATTTCAGCGATGACGGTGAAGTGCTCGGGCGACAGCGAGCGTAGTTCGTATTGTGCAACGCGCGCGCCGGTGTGGTTGTCGGCGTGCCACATGACATAGGCGTTCACCGTCGATATCAGGCGCTCAGTTGCCGAAGCCCCGGCGTGGTCGGCGTCGGTGACCGTATCCAGGACAGAACTGTGCCCTTCCAGGCTGATGGCGTAGAGAAGCGCTTCCTTGGTCTTGTAGTGCGGGTACACCGCTCCCGGACTCATGCCGATACTGGCGGCGATCTCGCGGGTACCGGCCGCACCGTATCCCTTGGCAGCGAAGACCTCGATGGCCGCGGCGCGTATCCGCGCGGCTGCCTTGGAAGTACCTAGTTCATCGCGAACCGCTGATCGTGATACGTCCACAGGACTCCGCCTCTCGGTCCTTGGGGTTGACATGTCGCCCTCCTCCACGCAGGATATGCGATCGTATAGAAACTATGCAATCGCATAGCTAATCGTTTGCTTCATCGCACAGCACCGCGACTAGGTGACCTCACCCTGTCCCGTCCGGCACACACTGAGGAAATGTCATGTCCACACCCATGTCCCGCCGCGATCTGGAGTTCCTGCTCTACGAGTGGCTCGAGGTCGACTCACTGACCAGTCGCGAACGCTTTTCAGACCACTCACGCGAGACGTTCGACGCGGTACTGGATTTGAGCGCGAACATCGCCCAGAAATGTTTCGCGCCGGTCAACAAGAAGGGCGACACGAACCCGCCGTACATCGGTGCAGCGGGCCAGGTGGTACTGCCGAGCGAGATCAGCGACGGCCTCGAGCAGTTCCGCAGCGCAGGCCTCATTGCGGGGTCGTTCGACGAAGCTTTGGGTGGCATGCAATTGCCGACTGTCGTCAACCGCGCGGCGATGACCTGGTTCCAAGCCACCAACGCGGCGATGTCGTCCTACTATTTCCTCACTGCCGCCAATGCGAGTCTGCTGGCGGAGTACGGCACCGCCGAGCAGATCGATACCTGGGTCCGGCCGATGCTCGACGGTCGTTTCACCGGCACGATGTGTCTGTCCGAGCCGCAGGCCGGGTCGTCACTGGCCGACATCACCACCAAGGCCGTCGCGATGCCGGACGGCACCTATCGGATCACCGGCACCAAGATGTGGATCTCGGGCGGTGACCACGAGCTGACCGACAACATCGTTCACCTGGTCTTGGCCAAAGTCCCCGGTGGCGGCACTGGGGTGAAGGGCATTTCGCTGTTCATCGTGCCCAAGTATCTCTCCGATGGGACGCGCAACGACGTCGCGCTGGTCGGCCTCAACCACAAGATGGGCAACCGCGCCACCACGAACGCACTGCTCAACTTCGGAGACGGAACCTTCGACCCCACTCCGGAATCCGGCGCGGTCGGCTACCTCGTCGGCACCGAGCACCGTGGGTTGTCCTACATGTTCCACATGATGAACGAAGCCCGCATCGGTGTGGGACTGCTGGCCACAGCGCTGGGGTACGCCGGCTACCTCGACTCCTTGGAGTACGCCCGCACTCGCGTCCAGGGTCGAGCGATCGATGACGCTGCCTCGGCCGCGGACAGCAAGCCCGTGGCCATCATCGAACACGCCGACGTCAAACGGATGCTCTTGGCCCAGAAGTCCTACGTCGAAGGCGCACTGGCGCTCGGGCTCTACTGCAGCAAACTCGTCGACGAAGCCGCCACAACGACCGGGCCCGATCGCGATCGAGCGAACCTTCTCCTCGATGTCCTCACTCCCATCGCGAAAAGCTGGCCGTCACAGTGGTGCCTGGAAGCGAACAGTCTCGCAATCCAGGTCCACGGCGGCTATGGCTACACCACAGAGTTCGATGTCGAGCAGCACTACCGCGACAACCGGCTGAATCCCATTCACGAAGGGACGCACGGTATCCAGGGCCTGGATCTGCTGGGCCGCAAGGTCACGATGCACGACGGTGCGGGCCTGGCCCTGCTCTCCGACACCATCAGCGACACCATCGACCGCGCCTCCACCGCGCCGGCGCTGTCCACCTACGCCGATGATCTGGGCAAGGCGCTGAACCAACTGGTCGCGGTCACCGCACAGATCTGGTCGGTCGACGACCGCGCCGCCTCGCTGGCCAACGCGAGCATCTACCTCGAAGCCGCCGGGCACATCGTGATCGCCTGGATCTGGCTCGACCAACTGCTCGCTGTCGGCAACCGGGACGGGGCCTTCTACGACGGCAAACGCGTCGCGGCGCAGTACTTCTTCCGGTATGAACTGCCCAAGGTCGCCGCGCAGCTGACACTGCTGGCGCAGCTCGACCGAACCACCCTCGATACCGACCCGACCTGGCTGTGAGCCTCGTTCACCGCACCACCTCGACAATGTCCCAGGAGAACTCGATGTCCCTACTCGAAATGTTCGACATGACCGGCAAGGTCGTCATCGTCACGGGCGCATCGTCCGGACTCGGAGTGTCGTTCGCTCAGGGGTTCGCCGAGGCGGGCGCCGACCTCGTTCTCGCGGCCCGCCGTGCCGACAAGCTCACCGAGACAGCGGAATCCGTGCGCGCGGCCGGTCGACGAGCTGTCGTCGTTCCCGCCGACGTCCCGGTACCCGAACAGTGCCAGGCAGTCGTCGATGCGGCCATCTCGGAGTTCGGGCGCGTCGATGTCCTGATCAACAACGCCGGCGTCGCCTCCGCCCACCCGGCGACCCGGGAGACCCCCGACCAGTTCCGCGCGGTCATCGACGTCAACCTCCACGGCTCCTACTGGATGGCGCAAGCTTGCGGCCGCGTCATGCCGGCCGGCGGCTCGATCATCAACATCTCGAGCATTCTCGGACTCACCACCGCGGGCTTGCCACAGGCCGCCTACAGCGCCAGCAAGGCCGCCATCATCGGACTGACCCGCGATCTGGCCCAGCAATGGGGATCCCGCAAGGGAATTCGCGTCAACGCGCTGGCCCCCGGGTTCTTCCGTAGCGAGATGACCGACACCTACGACGACGGCTACGCCGCGTCCCTGATGCCCCGGGTCGTTCTCGGACGGTACGGCCACGGCGAGGAAATCGCGGCAACCGCGGTATGGCTCGCCTCTGCCGCCGGCGGCTACGTCACGGGGCAGACCATCGCTGTCGACGGCGGCGTCACCATCACCTGAGCTCGCCGACCGCACCGACCATCGCACTCTCTCCCCGAGCCAGATCGCTGCGCGGTGGCAGGCAACAACCCATCCTCTCCACTCCCTGCCATCGGCAGGTCGACCCGGCAGGATCGGCTTCGGCAGATCCGTCACGAACGCCGCAGTTCGTGACGGTCTTTGCCGCGACCCCAAGACTTTTGGGGCGACCTCACGTCCATGCGCTGCGGTATCTTCCATGCGATCGCCGCACCTGGTCGGCGCGCAGAGGAAGCACACACCACATGTTCAACAAGTCCATTGCGGCCGCCACGCTCTCGGTGAGCGCCGCTGCCGTCCTCGCGGCACCGCCCGCCGCCGCCGACCCGGCCAACTGGGGCGCCGTTTCCCTCAGCGTGTGGGGCAACGTCTACGCGTTTTCGGTCAACCACCCGACGGAGGCCGACGCCATTCAAGCCGCCGACCGAGCGTGCAAGGGTCAAGGCATCATCGACTGCCGGATGGTGGTGACGTTCGCGAACGGCTGCGGTGCAGTCGTGACGAGTCCGCTCGCGATCGTCGCAGGGTTCCCGATCGTGGGCTTCGGTAAAGGGGCGACCCCAGGGGAGGCATACGCAGACGCCACCCGCAACCTCCCCACCGGTACCGGAAGCGCCGGCTCGTTCAATCGCGACCACGCCTGCACCCGGCCTTGATCTAGGTCCCGCACGGTCCTCGACAAAATGTCGGGCTGACACCCCTCCTCAGCTCATTGGTCGAGTACTCGGCTTATAGCGAAAGGTCGTCAGCTCAATCCTGACATGGGCTCAATGAGAAAGGCTCTGGCCCTGGTCAGAGCCTCTTTCACGCGCTGGCCACCGCCTTGAATCCGGCGTTTGGCCGCACTTTGGACGCACTCTGTTCCCGCCGTTCGGCCACGGCGTCCAGATCGTCATCGAACAGATCGGCGTAGATGACCCGCCCAAGACACCACCACAGACTTCCCCATCTGGTGGACGGACGAGCGGCCCCAAATACGCCTTGTTCCGGCCGATGCCCGTTACCGCCGCGAGGACTTCGACACCTGGTGCCTTACCAATACCCCACCGGGGATCCACGGATTGTCGAACACTTTCGGTTCGATCCGTCAGGCGCTGCGGCAGATTGAAACCCTTCGTCATCCCGCCCGGCATCGAGGCTGCCCAATAGCGCTCACGCCTGTTCACACCGCGCCGGACTTCGTCCGTCGACGCCGCAGATCTGCTTCCACGCGCGCGACATGCGGTACAACCCTGGTCCGGTCAGGCGAGGCCTGTGGGGACCTACAAAGTCGTGGGCATCACCAAGCGGGCGAGCCGGGCCGCGACCGCCCAGTGGAAGCCCCGGCGGCGTGCAGGGTGGACGATCCAGGCCGACGCGAAACATGTTCTCCCATCAATTCCCACCGCCGCCGTCAGGGCCGCCGAGGACGTGGCGGCCGCGGACCAACGCCACCCGCCGTGGCAGTCCGACGGCTCAACCGGCCGTCGGCGCCACGGCCGTCGGCGGCACCGACGGTGGCTGTCAGGGGACTT
>NZ_JBHWZY010000237.1:0-8610 GCF_042727815.1 Nocardia sp. NPDC060220 | reverse complement strand
GCACACATGACTGTTCATACCCTCTGCCCGCTTCCGATTCGCGCCACCGACTCCCAGCTCGACGTCGCGGGCGAACTCCTTGCCCTGCTGGGTGCGGTGAAGACGGAGCCGCGCACCAACACGCAACTGGAAGCGCTCACCTTGGCTGTGGCCGCCGACCTGCCGGTGCTGCTGTGGGGTGAGCCGGGCATCGGCAAGACCGCTGCCCTGACCCAGCTCGCGGAGTCTCTGGAACTGCCGCTGACCACGGTGATCGCGAGCGTGCACGAGCCGTCGGACTTCTCCGGCCTGCCGATCATCGGCGACGACCCCGCGACCCAGGGGGTGCCGATGGCGCCGCCGGACTGGGCGGTTCGGCTCGTGCGGGCCGGGCGCGGCCTGCTGTTCCTCGACGAACTGTCCACCGCACCACCCGCCGTGCAGGCCGCGCTGCTGCGCGTCGTTCTCGAAAGGCGGGTCGGCGCACTGGAACTGCCGCCGGGTGTGCGCATCGTCGCGGCCGCCAACCCACGCTCGTCGGCCGCCGACGGCTGGGAGCTGACCCCGCCGCTGGCGAACCGATTCGTGCACCTGCAGTGGACTCACGAGCACGACGTGGTCGTCCGCGGCCTCGGCGGAACCTGGCCACACGCGACCTTGCCTCGGCTCGCGGCCGAAAGCCTGCCGGAGGCGGTCGCATTCGCCCGTCGCGCGGTATGCACCTTGCTCGCGGCTCGGCCCAAGCTCGTGCACCAGATGCCCACCACCGAAACCCGGCGGGGCGGTGCCTGGGCGTCACCGCGGAGTTGGGAGATGACCGTGCGGCTGATCGCCTTCGCCACCGCGGCCGACGCGAGTCGTGATGTGCTGTCCCAGTTGATCCGCGGCACAGTCGGTGACGGGCCCGGTTTCGAACTGCTCACCAGCATCGATCGGATGGATCTGCCCGACCCGGAAGCACTGCTGGCCGATCCGGTCGCCGCTGAACTGCCGACCCGGGGCGACTTGCGCCAGGCCGTTCTCGACGGTGTGGTGGCCGCGGTTCGCAAACGACCGGAGCGGGCTCGGTGGGACGCGGCTTGGTCGCTGCTGGTGAAAGCCGTGGAAACCGGAGCACCCGACCTGGTGGTTGTTCCCGCGACAACGCTGGCCACGCTGCGTCGCGAGAACTGGGAGGTGCCCGCGGCGATCGAACAGCTGGCCGGGGTGGTGGCGGTGTCGCAGAGTGCCGATCGCGCCGCGGCCCGCGTTGCCGTGCAGGCGGGCCGATGACAGCGGACGCCACCGGACTGGATTTCGGCAAGCTGTATGCCGCACGGCTGCAGGCGGTTTCGGCCCGCCCTTATCTGGCGACCGCTCTGTACGCGCTGCACATCGTCGAGTCGCCGAGGTCACCGACGATGGGCGTGGACAAACACTGGCGGTGCTACGTCTCGCCACGATTCGTCGACTACACACCGGTGGAAGAACTGGCTTCGATCCTGGTGCACGAGGTGTCGCACCTGCTGCGAGACCATCACGCGCGCAGCGACCGCTACGCCCACGCCCACGACCTGACCGGTCCGGGGGAGCGGCTGCGCATGAACATCGCCGCGGACGCCGAGATCAACGACGACGCGTTCGGTGACGGGCTGGTCTGGCCCGAGGGCGCCGTGCTGCCCAGCACATTGGGGCTGGACCCGGGGCAACTCATGGAGGACTATCTGGGTCAGTTCCGCCTCGGGCGGCTGACCGAAGACATGGCGTGGCTCGACTGCGGCAGCGGCGCGGACGGATCGGACCGCGAATGGGAGCTGGGACCCGACGGCGCGGACGGTCTCAGCGAACAGCAGCGCGACGGCGTCCGATTCCTGGTGGCACGGGGCATCGTCGGGCGTCCGGGAGACGCGCCCCAAGGGTGGCGGCGCTGGGCGAAGGAGGCGTTGCATCCTTCCCAGCCGTGGCGGGACCTGCTCGGCGCGGCACTGCGCGCGGCCGCCTCGGCTCCCGGCGTCGGCGAGGACTACACCTACCGGCGCCCCGCCCGCCGCTCCACCGCACTCCCCGGCATCGTGTTGCCCAGCCTGCGTCGCACCCCACCCAAGGTCAGCGTGGTCATCGACACCTCGGGTTCGGTCAGCGACGACGAACTGGGCAGCGCCCTGCTCGAAGTCGCCGCCATCATCCGCGCCGTCGGCGGCCGCCGCGACCTGGTCACCGTGTTCTCCTGCGACGCGGCGGCCAGAATCGCCCACCCGCTGTGCCAGGCCGAGGGCATGACGCTGATCGGCGGTGGCGGCACCGACCTGCGCACCGGTTTCACCCAGGCCCTGCGCACCCGCCCGGACGTACTCGTCGCCCTGACCGACGGCCAAACCCCCTGGCCCTCCCACCAACCGGCCTGCCGAACCGTCGTCGGCCTCTTCCGCCGAGAACGCGCGTGGCGCCACGACGACCCGGACTATGTCCCGGACAGCCCACCCGCATGGGCGCGAGTGGTCGACATCGGCTGACGGGAGTCACCCAGCTAGTGGGCGCGCCGCGCCCGTACCAGCGGCGACACGAACATGAACGAGCCGGACAGGAAGAGCCCGGCGAGTGGGATCAGCGGGAGGTAGGAGATCCACACGATCGGCTCCGGTTGTGCCAGCGCGATCACCGTGGCGACAACGGTGACGACGAATACCACCGCGGACCAGCGATGCACCTGACGGACGCGACCGGCACTGTCGCCGAACGCCGACAGCGGGTGCGGGCCGCGCAAGAGCCGTACGAACATCGACGCACCGGACAGGAAGAGCCCGGCGAGCGGCAGGTAGACCACCCATTCGGGCCCGCTGAGCGACAATCCGAGCACCGTGATGAGCACGGCCGCGAGGAAGGCGACGGCGAGCACGCGATGAGTTCGCCGAACCCAGGTGATGTTCATCGCAAAACCCTTTCGTCGATCCATGGAAAACAATGCTGACACGGCGCCGACCTGGAAACTTCTCGATTCCTGATCGTTTCTCCCGCTGACCGCCGATAGCCGATCGACCCCATTTCAATCCGGCAATTCGTTGAAAGTATCAATCCCCGCGGGCCGCCGAACCCCTGCGAGACTCGTCGTGTGATCAGCGCGATTGTGCGAATTCGGTCCATCACCTACGAATCAGAGGGCGTGCTGTCCTTTGTGCTCACCGACCCCGGCGGCGCGCCACTGCCGCCGTGGGCACCGGGTGCGCACGTGGACGTCGTCCTGCCCGACGGCGTCGTTCGCCAGTACTCGCTGTGTGGCGATCCCGCGAATCGGGACAGTTATCGCATCGCGGTGCTGCTCGAGGAGCAGGGCCGCGGCGGGTCGGCGTGGATGCACGAGAACGTGCGGCCGGGCACGCTGCTGGAGATCCGGGAGCCACGCAACAATTTCCCGCTCACGCAGGCGGCGAGCTACCTCCTGATCGCCGGCGGTATCGGGATCACCCCGCTGTTGCCGATGATCCGCGAACTGCAGCAGCGCGGCGCCGACTGGCAACTGCACTACGGCGGCCGCACCGGCGCGCGGATGGCGTTCGCCGGCGAGCTGTCCGCCTATGGTGCGCGGGTTCGTCGCTACGCGCAGGACGACGTCGGGCTGATGCCACTGGCCGAGATTCTCGAGCCGGTGACCTCGGGCACGCTCGTGTACTGCTGTGGCCCCGAGCCGCTGCTGGCCGCGGTCGAGCAGCACTGTGTCGCGGATGCCTTGCGGGTCGAGCGTTTTCATCCGAAGGAGATCGCGGCCACCGGACCTGAGCGGACGAGCACCGTCGTGCTCAACCGTTCCGGCCGGACCATCGAGGTGCCGGCCGGGTCGTCGGTCCTGGACGCACTCGAACGGGCGGGCGCCGACGTGCTGTGGTCGTGCCGTGAGGGAACGTGCGCGACCTGCGAGACCACCGTGCTCGAAGGCGAAGTCGAGCACCGCGATTCGGTGCTCACCCCGGCTGAACAAGAGTCGGGCAAAACCATGATGATCTGCGTTTCCCGAGCGCGCACGGACCGTCTCGTGCTCGATGCCTGAAAGGTCGAAAACTGTGCACGATGTCATTGTTGTCGGCGCGCGCTGCGCCGGCGCCACAGTCGCGATGCTGCTCGCGCGGCGTGGCTACCGGGTGCTCTGCGTCGACCAGGCGCTGTTTCCCAAAGACGCCGTGTCGACCCACATGCTGCGGCAGAGTGGTCTGGCGCGGCTGCGGGACTGGGGCCTGCTCGATCGGCTGAAAGCCACCGGCTGCACGCCGATCCACTCGATCACCATGTCCTACGCCGACGCCCACTTCTCCGGCTTCTCCGACCCGATCGACGGTATCGCCGAGACCTACGCGCCGCGACGCATCGTGCTCGACAAGCTGTTGCAGGATGCCGCCCGCGAGGCCGGGGTCGATCTGCGCGAAGGCGTCACCGTGACAGATCTGGTGCGCGACGGTGAGTTCGTCACCGGCATCGTCGGCCGCGACCGCGACGGCGAACCGGTGACCGAACACGCTCGCCTCGTCATCGGCGCCGACGGATACGCGTCTACCGTCGCCCAGCTCACCAGGGCCCAGAAATACGACGTGATCCCGGGGGAGACCTTCACCGCCTACTCGTACTGGTCCGGCCTGACCATGCAGAGCCAGTTGCGGATCGGCGACAAGCAGGCGGTCGGTGGCTGGCCGACCCACGACGGCAAGACGCTGATCTGGTGTGTGCAATACGTCGACCGGTTCGCGCCGTTCCGCGCCGATGTCGAGCGCAACTTCTCGTTGGCGTTCAAGGAAACCGCGCCCGACCTCGCCGAACTGCTCGACACCGGCGAACGCGACGAACGGTTCTACATCGCCCGCTATCCGGAGAACTTCTACCGCGAATCGCACGGCCCCGGCTGGGCGCTGGTCGGCGACGCCGGATATCACAAGGACCCGTTCACCGGCCTCGGGATCAGCGACGCGTTCACCTACGCCGACCTGCTCGCCGAGCGGGCGCACGAGGGGCTGTCGGCGGCGCGGCCACTCGACGAAGCGCTCGCCGACTATCAGGCGCAGCGGGATCGGTCGAGCAAGCCGATGTACCGGTTCACCTGTGAGTCCTCGCGACTGGTACTGCCGGACAAGCACGTCGAGGTGATGCGCGCGTTGCCGAGCAGCGCGAAGCACACGCAGCAGTGGTTCCGGATGATGGCGGGCGGGCTCAGCGGCCGGGACTTCTTCGCCGAGGACAACCTCGCCGCGCTGCTGAACCCGCAGGGTGCGCGATGACCGTGCAACCGTTCGGCACCGCCGGGATCTTTCGCGACGAGCACGGTATCGCGCACTACGCCGACCTGCCCGATTCCCTGGTGGACATGCTGCGCCACACCGTGCAGACGTGGCCCGAGCAGGAAGCCGTCGTCGAGATCGGTGGCGAGCGACTCTCGTACCGGCAACTGTGGGACCGGGCCGCCGCGGTCTCCGGTGGGTTGCGGGACAAGGGAATTCAACCGGGCGACCGTGTTGCCATCCTGTTGAACGCCGGAACGGAGTGGGTGGTCGGCTTTCTCGGAATCGTGCTCGCGGGTGCGGTTGCCGTGCCGGTCAACACCCGGTTCGCCGACCCCGAAATCGACTATGTCCTCACCGATTCCGACGCCGCGTTCAGCCTGCGGCCGAATGAGGCACTGCCCCAGGGCGATCCCTACGTCCACGAGGGTGCGGGTCCCGCGGATCTGGCCGCGATCTTCTACACCAGCGGGACGACCGGACGACCCAAGGGAGCGATGACCACGCATCGCAACCTGCTGTCCACCGTGGAGAACGTGCGCCGGCTCGCCCACATCGCGGCCGACGAAGGCCCGACCCTGCGCAACCTGGTCTCGGTGCCGCTGTTCCACGTCACCGCCTGCAACAGTCAGCTGATTCCCCAGCTGGCCATCGGCGGCAGCACGATCATCCTGCCGCAGTTCAAGATTCAGGATTTCCTCCGCGCGATTGTCGATGAGCGGGTCACCTCGCTCACCAACACTCCCGCCATCTACTACCTTGCGTTTCGGCAGCCGAACTTCGCCGACTTCGATCTGGGCGCGGTGAACCGGGTTGCCTACGGCGGCGCGCCGGTCGCGCCCGCGCTGGTCGCCGAGATCGCCCGGCACTTCCCGAACGCGCGGCTGGCCAACGGGTTCGGTCTGACCGAGACCTCGTCCATCGCGACCTACCTGCCCCACGAGTGGGCCACCGAACACGCGGAATCGGTGGGGTTCGCCGCGCCGATCATCGACCTGGCCATCGACGCGCCCGATCCCGGCAGCGGAGTCGGCGAACTGCTCATCCGCGGCGCCACTGTCGTCGCCGGATACTGGAACAACCCCGCCGCCACCGCCGCGACCTTCGTCGACGGCTGGCTGCGCACCGGTGACCTCGCCCGCATCGACGAGCAAGGGCTGGTGTCGATCGCCGATCGGGCCAAGGACATGATCAACCGTGGCGGCGAGAACGTGTACTGCGTCGAGGTGGAGAACGCCCTGGCCGGTGCCCCGGGCATCGGCGAATCCGCGGTGGTCGGGGTGCCCGACGACATGATGGGCGAGAAGGTCGGCGCGGTGGTGGTGCCGGTCGAGGGCGTCGAGTTCGACGAAGCCGCCGTGCTCGACCACCTGCGCGAGCGGCTCGCCGATTTCAAAGTGCCCCAGTACTTCTCGGTGCGCACGGCGCCGTTGCCGCGCAACCCCGGCGGGAAGGTCGTCAAGACCGCGTTGCGGTCCGAACCGTTCAAGCCCGCCGGACGAGGGTGATGCTGGTCCGCCGCTGCTCGGCGAAGGCGTGGATGTCGTCTTCGGGCGCCAGATCCTCGGCGCGGTAACCGATCGTGCTGAGGATGGCGCCCTGGGCGATGTCGAAGACATCGGTGTAATACAGCGCGCGGCTGACCGTGGTGTAGGCCGGATCCGCGCCCCGGTCGGTGCCGGACAGGTTGACGTTCGCGGTGAACCAGCCCGTCCGCGCTGTGAGCAGCGTGGTGAGTACCCCGGCTGTCGCGTCGGGGACCCAGCTCCAATCCCAATCGTGGGGCGTGTTCCACGGACCACCGAACTCGCGCGAGAGCGCGATGCCGGGCACACCGCGCGCTCCCGCCTCCTGGACGGCACCATAGGTGCCGCTGACATTGAGTGTGGCGCCGATGTTCTCGCCCGCGTTCACACCGCTCAGGCACAGATCCACCGGCGCGAGGACCCCGGAGGTCAGCGCGAACACCACGCAGGCCGCCGGGGTCGACCCCACCTGAATCGTGGGAATTCCGGCGGTCGGCGCGGCCCACTCCCACTCCACCGCGACGCCACTGCGCCGGGACTGGCTCGCGCCCGACATCGGACCGCTCGGTGCTACCACCGTCGCGTCGATGCCGAGCGCCCGCACGGCTTCCGCTAACGCCAGGAGCCCCGGCGCGCGGTATCCGTCATCGTTGGTGATCAGCAGGTGCATCGAAAGCCGTTACCCGGGAGCCGGTGTCGGGGTCGAACAGGTGCAGCCGGTGCGCCGGGACGAACACCTGGATTCGCGCGCCGACGGCCGGAGCCGGATCGTTGGCGGGCAGCGTCACGGCCCAGCGACCCGATTCGCCGGTGCACTGCGCGATCTTGGAGTCGCCGGTGAACTCGACCAGCTCCACCACACCGTGCACGAGCAAGCCCGGGCCGTCGTGGTCACGGAGGGTGCCGTCACCGGGCCGCCAGCCCAGTGTCAGTTCGGCGGGAACACCGGGGACAGCCCGGGGGAGCAGTACTTCCAGTCCGCGCCCGGTCATCTCGTCCCCGGCGTCGTTCATCGTCACCGTCGCCAGGTTCATCGGCGGGCTACCCAGGAACGTCGCGACGAACAGATCGACCGGTCGCCGGTACACCTGCGCCGGACTACCGACCTGCAACACCCGCGAGTTGTTCATCACCACCAGGTGGGTGGCCATCGACAAGGCCTCGAGCTGGTCATGGGTGACGAGCACGACGGTATTGCCGAGCTCGCGATGCAGTCGTACCAGCTCGACCCGGGCCTGCTGGCGCAGCTGCGCGTCGAGTGCGGACAGCGGCTCGTCGAGCAGCAGCACCTTCGGCTGCCGAACGATCGCCCTGGCCAGCCCGACGCGCTGACGCTGACCGCCCGAGAGCTGAGCGGGCTTGCGGTGGCGCAGTTCGCTCAGGCCGAGGCTGTCGCACGCGCCGGCCACCCGTCGTTCGATCTCGGTGCGGTCCAGCCCGGACTTGCGGTTGTGCTTGCCCTCGAGTCGCAGGCCGAAGGAGATATTGCGCTCGACGGTCATGTGCGGGTACAGCGCGAAATCCTGGAACACCATCGAGACTCCGCGTCGTCCCGGCGCCACCTCGGTGACGTCGGCGCCGTCGATGAGCACCCGGCCCGCGGTGGGGGTGATCAGGCCGGACACCACGCCGAGCGCGGTCGATTTGCCGCAGCCGGACGGGCCGACCAGCACGGTCAGCGATTGTCCGGGCACGTGCAGCAGGTCGACGTCGAGAGCCGGGCGGTCCTCGTCGTATTGCTTGGTGATGCCGTCGAGCACCACGCCGGCCGAGAGATCGAGCTCGGTGGTCAGCACCGGGGGCTCGCTCACACTGAGACTGGTCATGTCGATTACCGAACCCCTGAATGAAGGAAGGCGTCCTGTCTC
>NZ_JBHWZY010000236.1:0-8619 GCF_042727815.1 Nocardia sp. NPDC060220 | reverse complement strand
GGGGTATCCAGAGTGGTCGCGGTGTGCGGGTCGGCCGCGACAGCTTCCAGTGCGAGGTCGGCGGCGCCCAGCGACCGGCCGGTGACCGGCATCCCCGTCGACGTGGTGCGCCGAGCCCATATGCTCTCGGGCCGGCTGCCCGTCACCGCGATCGCCGCGCTCGCCGGGGGCGAGCAAGCCCTGGCCGCGTTCCGCCTCGAAGTAGGACGCCCGGTAGCGCCGATGCTCGCCGCACCCGGCGGTTCGCTGGACGAGGCCCTCGCCGAGCTGGGCTCCGACATCAGTGTCGAACACAAGCTCGACGGCGCCCGCATCCAGGTGCACCGCGACGGCGACCAGGTCTGGGTCTTCACCAGAACCCTGCGCGACATCACCTCGGGCGTCCCCGAACTCGTCGAGCTGGTCAAGGCCCTCGACTGCGCCACCGTGGTCCTGGACGGCGAAACCCTCGCCCTGACCGACGCGGGCCGCCCGCGCCCGTTCCAGGAGACGATGAGCAGGTTCGCGACCATCGGCGATCCACGCCGGTTGCACCCCTATTTCTTCGACTGCCTGCACCTGGACGGCATCGATCTGATCGACGAACCACTGCGCATCCGGCGCACCGCGCTGGAGCGGGTCGCGGGCGATCACAGCATTCCCGCGCTCATCGCGCCGACCCCAGAGGCCGCCGCCGACTACTACGACGACGCACTGGCGGTCGGCAACGAGGGCGTGATGGTCAAGGCGCTGGATGCCCCGTACGCCGCGGGCAGGCGCGGCAAAGCCTGGCAGAAGATCAAACCCGCGCACACCCTCGACCTGCTGGTAATCGGCGCCGAATGGGGTTACGGCCGCCGCACCGGGTTCCTGTCCAACCTGCATCTGGCGGCCCGCGATCCGGAGACCGGTGAGCCGGTGATGGTCGGCAAGACGTTCAAGGGCCTCACCGACGAACTGCTGCGCTGGCAGACCGAGGAATTCCCGCGCCACGAAACCCACCGCGACGGTCAGGCCGTGTACCTGCGTTCCGAACTCGTCGTCGAGATCGCGCTCGACGGCGTCCAGACCAGTACCCGATATCCGGGCGGAGTCGCGCTGCGCTTCGCCAGGGTGGTGCGGTACCGGCCGGACAAGGAACCGGCGGAGGCCGACACCATCGAGGCGGTGCGCGCGCTCGGCGTGGCCGCCGGCTGAGCTCAGCCGCTGGTCGTGCGACTTACCCGCAACAGTTTGGCAATCCGGCGGCAGCATACGACACACTGTTCCGGTGAGCGCCGAACTAATGGTCCTGTTGATCGTCATCGTCACAGCTCTCGCGTTCGACTTCACCAACGGATTCCACGACACGGCCAACGCCATGGCGACCTCGATCGCCACCGGTGCGCTGAAGCCGAAGACGGCAGTCGCGCTCTCGGGCGTGCTGAACCTGATCGGGGCGTTTCTGTCGGTATCGGTCGCGGCGACGGTGGCGAAGGGGATCGTCCAATTGGACGATGTGGGCGGGCAGGACCTGCTGGTCATCGTCTTCGCCGGCCTGGTCGGCGGCATTCTGTGGAACCTGTTGACCTGGCTGCTCGGCCTGCCGTCGAGTTCCTCGCACGCCCTGTTCGGCGGCCTGATCGGGTCGACGATCGCCGCGCTGGGCTGGAACGGGGTGATCTGGGCATCGGGGTCGGACGGTGTGCTGATCAAGATCGTGCTGCCCGCGCTGCTCGCGCCGGTGATCGCGGCCATCGTGGCGGCCATCGGCACGTTCCTGGTGTACCGGATCACCCACGGCGTCGACCGGGAGAAAACCGAAGAGGGTTTCCGCTGGGGCCAGATCGGTTCGGCCTCCCTGGTCTCGCTGGCGCACGGCACCAACGACGCGCAGAAGACGATGGGCATCATCTTCCTCGCGCTGGTCGCCTACGGCTCGCTGGGCAAGGACGACCACATGCCGCTGTGGGTGATGGCCGCCTGCGCCGTCGCGATCGCCCTCGGCACCTATCTCGGCGGCTGGCGGATCATCAGGACCCTCGGCAAGGGCCTGGTCGAGATCGAGTCGCCGCAGGGCCTGGCCGCCGAGTCGACCTCGGCGGCGATCATTCTCACCTCGGCGCACTTCGGTCTGCCGCTGTCGACCACGCAGACCGCGACCGGTGCGATCCTCGGTACCGGCATCGGCAAGGGCGCCGAGGTGCGCTGGCGGGTGATGGGCCGGATGGCCGTGGCCTGGCTGCTGACCCTGCCGATGGCGGGCATCGTCGGCGCGATCTGCTGGGCGATCGCCAACGTCATCGGTGGACTGCCCGGCGTGCTCGTGGTGTTCGGCCTCCTGATCGCCGGGGCGCTCGGAATCTATCTCCGGTCGCGCCGTGACCCGGTCGGCACTCACAATGTGAACGAATGGCCCGATGGCCATCAGCCACCCACCTCGGCACAGGCGCCGATCGACCAGAACCATGCCGGGTAGAGGGGAGCGATCGTGCACACCGTGATCACCAATCTGAGTTCACTGTGGGAAGTGGTGCTCGCCGCGCTGATCTTCGGCGCGGGTGTGCCTGCGGTCTTCGCCTTCGCGGTGCGGTGGTGGGGCAATGCCGAGACCGTCGACACCGAGGGCCGAGTCCGGCGCAACTATCCGGCGCTGGCGGGCGCGGTGACCTGTCTGGTCCTCATCGTCGTCGTGGTGATCACCGGAATCCTGTTCACCGCCAAGGCGTTCATCGCCCACCAGTTCGGCATCCACCTGTTCGGCCAATCATGAGTGAGGAAGCCATGACCGATCCGAACCCCACTCCCGCGACCCCGCCGGTCCGTGGCAACCTGCTCTCGCGTGTGCTCGGCTGGCTGCGCGCGGGCTATCCGCAGGGCATTCCCCAGTCGGACTATGTCGCGTTGTTCGCCGTGCTGCACCGCCACCTCACCGACTACGAGGTGAGGGTGATCGGGGAGAAACTGGTGGAGGCGAATCCGAATCGGGAATCGATCAGCGAGGCCGAAATCGCGGCCGCCATCGCCGATTTCGCGAAGCAGCAGCCCGCGCCCGACGACGTCTCGCGGGTGGCTTCGCATCTGGCCGCCGGTGGCTGGCCGTTGGCCGAACCGCTCGACGACGGCGAACCCACTACCGAACAGAATTGATCATCGCCAGTTCGACAATTCCGATACGCCAGCGGAATTCGCTCGCGGCGACAATGGCGAATCGCCCGGCTGTCCGGCGATCGCGCGCTAGCATGCATCCGTGGTTCGGCGTGCGGATGTAACCGATAGTGGTCGTAGTTACGGTGGATTGTCGCGCCAGCAGCGAGTCGCGCTACGCCGCAACAGGTTGACCGACGCGGCGCTGGAACTATTCGGTACCCAGGGATATTCGTCGACCTCGATCGAGCGGCTGTGTTCGACCGCGAATGTGTCGACCCGCAGTTTCTACGAAGACATCGGTAGCCGTGAGGCATTACTGATCGCACTCGTCGACCGGTTGAACGCGGCCGCGTTACGGCGCCTCGACGAGGCATTGGAGCACACCAGCGAACAGCCGCTGGTGGTCCGCGTGGTGGAGAGTTTCCGCGCGTTCCTCGCGGTGACCTGCCGTGATCGCCGGGCGGCGCGGGTGTTCTATGTCGAGGTCGTCGGGGTGAGTCCGGTGGTGGAGGAATGGCGGCGCGCGCAGCGGCGGTCGATTTCGGCACTGCTCACCCGGGAAGCGCAGCGCGCCGCCGAACGGGGCGAAGCGGAATCGCGCAGCCTGCACCTGTTCGGCCTCGCGGTAATCGGCGCCGTGAATTCCCTCGCCCAGGAGATGGTGCACGCCACCGTTCCCGGCGACGCGATCTCGGTCGACGAGATCTGCGAAGAGATCGCCTATTTCATCCGCTCCGGGCTCACGGTGCGCACCGCGGTCGCGCCCACCACGTAGCTGCCGGCAACGCAGAAACGGGAGGCATCCGAATCCGGATGCCTCCCGCTTTCAGTGGGAAATCAGATACCCATGCCCTGTGCGAGCAGCGGCCACGACTCGTGCAGCGCCTGCTCCCAGTACGGCCAGTAGTGGGTGCCCATCGGGGTGAACTGGTAGGTCGCCGGGATACCCAGCGAGTCCAGCTTGGTCTTCAGGTTCTGGCTGCAAGCGTTGGTCGCCGCTTCGATGCCGATACCGAGACCGAGGTTGATCACGCCCATCGGGCCGGGCGAACCGTTGAGGTAGTAGGCCACGTCGGCGTTGGTCGGCATGCCGCTACCGCTGGAGATGTAGAGGTTGGTGCCGCGCAGCTTCTCCGCGTTGATGACCGGGTCGTTCTCGACCCACGCGGGATCGTTGTCCGGGCCGTACATGTTCGCGGTCTTGCCACCGGCCCAGGTCTCCACGGAGAACTTGACGGCCTGCTTGCCCATCGGGTCGGCGATCTGCGCGCAGCCACTGTAGGCGGCGACGGACTTGAACAGACCCGGGTTGGCCTCGGCCAGCTGCAGCACCGAGGTGCCGGAGGTGGACAGGCCGGCCAGCGAGTTCAGGCCGGTGGAGTTCAGTGCGCCGTCGAGCAGCGGCGGGAGCTCCTGGGTGAAGAAGGTGCTCCACTTGTTCAGGCCCAGCTTCGGGTCTTCGGCTTTCCAGTCGGTGTAGTAGCTGCCGCGGCCACCGATCGGCTGGATCACATTGACCTGCTTGTCGGCCAGGAAGCTGAGCGCCTGGGTCTGCGCAGCCCAGCTGGCGGTGCCCTCACCGCCGTCGAGGCCGTTGAGCATGTAGAAGTTGGGGGCCGGCTTGGACTCGTCGACGGGACGCTGCACGTCGATCGTGATGTCCTTCTTCATCGCCGCCGAGTACACCTTCAGATGCCACACGCGTCCGTCTTTGACGATGGACGACACGGCTGAGGGCTTCTCGGGTTCGGCGGTCGCGGCGCCACCGGCGACAACGGCCACCGACAATGCGGCGGTCAGAGCCACGGCGGTGGTGCGCAGCGCGGCCACGGTACGTAGTGCAGAGAGCTTCATCGAACAGTCGGTTCCAGTCCACGGGCCCTGTCGGGCACGTCATCGCAGTGCTTCCCCCGGTCGCCGAGAGCATATGCGCTCGACGCCTGCAGGGCTGTCAGATCCTCCGACACTCTATGTCCTCTCACAGGACCGAATCGTTACCGGTTCACTTTTATGGTGACCTCGAGCACGGTTTACGGGGGCGCAATCTGGGCTGTGATTCGGAAATGCCGCCGCAACCAGGCGCTCTTATGGTGACGAGCATGGGTAAGGAAATCCCCGGTAGCGCGACCACCGGGATCGAGATCAGTGGGTTGAGCAAGACCTTCACAGTGGGCCGCAACACTGTCGACGCGCTGGACTCGGTCGATTTGCGGACTTCTCACGGCGCATTCCTGTCATTGCTCGGGCCTTCGGGCTGCGGCAAATCGACGGTGTTGCGGATTCTGGCCGGCCTGGACGAGCCGAGTGCGGGCACCGCGCGGATCAACGGTATGTCCCCGGAACAATTGCGCGGTGGCGCCGAGCTCGGTATCGCGTTCCAGGATTCGGCGTTGCTGCCGTGGCGCAGTGTGGAATCGAACATCCGGCTGCCGTTGCAGGTGGCCGGGCTGCCCGCCGAACCGGACCGGATCGCCGAACTGATCGCGCTGGTCGGGCTGGAGGGGTTCGAGAAGGCCAAGCCCGCGCAGTTGTCCGGCGGTATGCGCCAACGGGTTTCGATCGCGCGAGCGCTGGTCGTGCAGCCGTCGGTGCTGCTGCTCGACGAACCGTTCGGCGCGCTCGACGACATGACCCGCCAGCGCTTGAACCTGGAACTGCTGCGCATCTGGACCGAGAAGCCCGCGACCACACTGATGGTCACCCACGGCATCGGCGAGGCGGTGTTCCTGTCCGACGTGGTGGCGGTGATGAGTCCGCGACCGGGCCGGGTGCTGGAACTGGTCGAGATCGACCTGCCGCGTCCGCGCACACCCGAGATGATGCGCACACCCGAATTCCACAAGCTCTGTGACTACCTGTCGGAGCTACTCTTCGGGCGGGGTGGGGTGGCATGAGTGTGGCGACAGCCCGGCGGATCCCGGCCGACATGGGCCGGGTGGCCGGGGCACTGGGCGTGGTGGTGCTGATCGCCCTGTGGTGGGCGCTGGCCGCCGCCGGAACCGCGGGCGGGACGATTCCCTCACCGGGGCGGGTCCTTTCGACCATGTGGTCGGACGGGTGGGGCCTCTACGGGCCCAACTTCCAGGTCACCGCGATCGGGGCGTTGCAGGGCTTCCTCTGGGGCAACGTGCTCGCGATCGGGGTCGCGGCGCTGATCATGCTGGTGCCGCGGATCGAACCCCTCGCGACCCAGCTGGCCATCCTGAGCTACTGCACGCCGCTGGTGGCGCTGGGCCCGATCATCCTGGTGGTGTTCGGCGGGCGCACGCCCACGGTGTTCCTGGCCGCGATGTACTGCTTCTTCACCACCATGGTCGGCGCGGTGAGTGGATTGCGCTCGGCCGATCCGGCGAGCCTGGATCTGGTGCGCGCCTACGGCGGTGGCCGCTGGCAGCAGCTGTATCGGGTGCAGGCCATCGCCGCGCTGCCGAATACGTTCGCCGCCTTGAAGATCGCCGCGCCGTCGGCGGTGCTCGGCGCGATCATCGGTGAGTATCTGGGTGGCGTCGACAGCGGCATCGGAGTCGCGCTCACCGCGGCCCAGACCGCCTACAACGTGCCACGCACCTGGGGCATGGCGATCGCCGCGGCCGCGCTGGCCGGGCTCGGGTACCTGCTGGTGGCAGGCGCGGCCCGCCTGATCACGCCGTGGACGACGGTGGAGGAGGGGCGATGACCACCACCGTCGCGCGCCGGATCGGCCGCTTCCTGCTGCCGCTGGCGACGTCGCTGATTCTGTTGCTCGTCATCTGGACGCTGTTTCTTCGCCTGTTCCCGCAGATCGGGCCGCGAGTGGGCAAGACGCCGTCGGATGTCTGGGCCTATCTGGTCACTTCGGCGGGTGCGCCTGCGGCGCGGCAGGCGATCTTCGACGACCTCGCGATCACTCTCGGTGACGCGGCTTCGGGGTTCGTCGTCGGGATGCTCGGCGCGATCGGCGTGGCCGCGCTGCTCGTGCTGTATTCGGCTGTGCGGCAGACGTTCATGCCGGTCGCGATGCTGTTGCGGTCGGTGCCGCTGGTCGCCCTGAGTCCGATCGTGGTGCTGATCTTCGGCCGAGGCACCGCGGGGGTGACGGTGCTGACGGCGATCGTCGTGTTCTTCCCCGCCCTGGTGATGATCATGACGGGCCTGCGCGAAGCGCCCAGGCAGGCAATGGAATTGGTGACCGCCTACGGCGGCACACGGTGGACGCGACTACGGATGGTCGCGGTGCCCGCCGCGCTGCCGTCGGTGTTCGCCGCGGCCAGGGTCTCGGTGCCCGGCGCGTTGATCGGCGCCCTGCTGGGTGAATGGCTCGGCAGTGGAACAGGATTGGGCGCGAGCCTGGTACGGGCCATCCCGATGTTCCAGTACAACCGGCTGTGGGCGTCGATCGTGGTGGTCACGGTGGTATCGGTGTTGCTGTACGCGATCGTCGGCGTGATCGAGAACGTGGTGCTCGCGCGCTTCGGCCCGAGCGCCGGAAAGTAAGGAATAGCGGCGGAACGTGGCGGCAAAGAGAACGAAACGCATCGAACCTACATTTTGCGTATGAACAGTATCGACCGTCGTTCCTTTCTCCGCTTTTCCGCATTGACCGGCGCGGCGCTCGGCGGCGCCGGACTGCTCGCCGCCTGCGGCGGTAGTTCGGCCACTTCCTCGAACGGCTCGACCGACGACGGCTCGAAATTCGGCAAGGTCGCTGTCCAGTTGTCCTGGATCAAGAACATCGAATTCGCGGGTGAGTATTTCGCCGATTCGAAGGGCTATTTCAAGGATGCGGGATTCGGTGCGGTAGATCTCGTCGCGGGTGGCGCGGCGTCGACTTCGGTGGAAGCCGGTCTCGATACCGGCAAGATCTGGCTCGGCCTCTCCGCGCCGCAGACCACCGCGCCCGCCGTGCTGGAAGGACTACCCGCCAAGATCGTCGGCGCGACCTATCAGAAGAACCCGTTCGCGATCGTGAGTTCGGCGGGCAAGCCGATCACATCACCCGCGCAGATGAAGGGCCGCAAGATCGGTGTGCAGGACACCAATCAGCTCATCTTCAGCGCCCTGCTGGCGGCCAACGGCATCAGTCCCGGCGATGTCACCGTGGTGCCCGCACAGTTCGATCCGACCCCGCTGGCCAACGGCGAGGTCGACGGCTGGGTGAGTTATGTGACCAACGAGCCGATCACCCTGGCTGCCAAGGGCTTCGCCAACGACCACTTCCTGTTCGCCGACTTCGGTCTGCCGCTGGTCGCGGAGACATTGACGGTGAGCCAGCACACCATCGACAACGAGCGCGACAAGCTCAAGGCCTTCCTGACCGCCCAGATCAAGGGCTGGAAGGACGCTGTCGCCAACCCCGCCGAGTCCGCGCGGTTGGCCGTCGAGGTCTACGGCAAGGACCTGAAACTCGACCTCGCCGAGCAGACCAAGGAGGCCACCGCGCAGAACGACCTGGTCGTCTCGGCATCGACCAAGACTGACGGCCTGCTGACGATGTCGGACGCGCTGATCGAGCAGAACATCGCCGCGCTGCGT
>NZ_JBHWZY010000235.1:0-8634 GCF_042727815.1 Nocardia sp. NPDC060220 | reverse complement strand
TTCCGATTCCTGCAGTTACGGGCCGAGCTGTCGCGGCGGACAGCCTTCCTGGAACCCAGGTAGCAAAGCGCCACTTGAACGGTCTGCGCACTAGCGACGGTGACGAATGCCTAGAAATCCAGAACTTCTCGCGACGAAACCGCGATAGCCCCCGGACCACAGACGTCGATCATCAAAGTCGCTGAACCAGCGACGACGTTCACGGGTCGCGGCCGAGGGGCCGAGGGGCCGAATTAGTAGACAGCAGACCAGTATTCGTTCACCGTCCATGTCACCGCACGGAATTCGGGGTGTTTCGGATCGTCGGTGACGGTGATCGTCGCACGCGCCAGGTCGATCTTCATGCCATCGGCCACGAACTGCTGACTATTGGCGGTGAAAGTGAAGAAGGCTCCGTCGAAGGGGTCCGGCCGTAGCGCCGGCGCCGCCGCCCGCATGATCCGGGTGCCAGCCTGGTCCTCGCACACGACGAATCGCTGGTCGCCGCCCACTCGGCTGCCCTGAAAGGTGGTCACCGGACGCCCAGTGGTCTGGCTGACCAGCAGCACCAGCCGTTCCGTGCCCTGACATCGGGCGAACGAATCGCGATAGCCGTAGGTGTCGGTGCCGTCGGGCAATGTGCCATCGGTCTGCGTCGGTTCGGCCGTCGTGCTGGTGCGCGGCGCTGACGGGCTGGGCGAGATCGCGGCCCTGTTCTCGCCGGAACACGCCACCATCGAACAGATCAACGCGGCCCCCGTCAGCGCCGGAAAACCTTTCCGTGCTGAAATCATCAACGGAGACTAACAATTCAGACAGAACGCCGTTCTGCCGCACTGCCGCGAACACGCGGACTTCCAGTTCGACGCCCGGCGCGAGCCCCCGGGGTTACCGTGGAGTGAGGTGTCTAGGAGAGGACCGTCGCCATGTACCCGCCCGGCCCCCGACTACCCGCGATCGCGCAGACGATCCGGTATGTGCAAGCGCGGGAGCGGTTCATGACCGCCACCGCTCTCCGTTACGGCGACACCTTCACCCTGCGCATGGTGCCGCCATACGCCCGACATCTGGTTGTCTTCACTCGCCCCGAGCACGTCCGCGAGATCTTCGCCGCCTCCCCCACCGACCTGCACGCCGGCGAGAGCAACGGCATCCTGCGTCCGCTGCTCGGCGATCATTCGGTGCTCATCACCGACGAGGCCGAGCACGCTCGGGCCCGCCGCCTGCTGATGCCCGCCTTCACCGGGCCCGCTCTGACCGGTTACCGCAAGATGATCGAGCAGATCGCCGCTGGCCACGTGGAGACCTGGCGGGCTGGGTCGACGATCCGCGGCCTGGACGCGATGACCGGGATCACCCTCGATGTCATCGGCGAGGTGGTGCTCGGTGTCGCCGATCCGCGCCGCCGCGACCTACTCGGTCCACCCATGCGCCGGATTACCGACATCGCCCCGCTCACCCTGCTCGGTTCCCGCTACCCGGCCCTACAAAACCGCGGCCCCTGGAAGCGGTTCCACCGCGACCGGGCCAGTCTGGACGCCCACCTCTACGCCGAGATCGAGCAGCGCCGCACCGGCAGCAACGCCACGGGCGCAGATGTGCTGTCGCGGCTGATGTCAGCGGGCAGCGGCAACGACACCCCGCTCACCCCGGACGAACTCCGCGATCAGTTGGTCACCCTGCTCGCCGCCGGGCACGAGACGACCTCGGCCGCACTGTCATGGGCGCTACGCGAACTGGCCGCCAACCCCGCACAGCAGGACCTCGCCCGCCAGGCCGCGCTCGACGGCGACACCGTTTACCTCGAAGCGGTGATGAAGGAAGCACTGCGCTACCACTGGGTCATCGGAGGGATCGTGCGAAAGCTCACCCGCGACATGATGATCGGCGGCTACGACCTGCCCGCTGAAACCGTCGTCGCGACCTCGATCCTGCTCGCACACCAGCGCCCCGAGGCTTTCCCGGACGCGGTGTTCCGGCCCGGCCGCTTCCTCGACGGCAGCGTGGCGCCGAATACCTGGCTGCCGTTCGGCGGCGGAGTGCGCCGGTGCATCGGGGCGGGTTTCGCGCTGATGGAAGGCGCGGCGGTGCTCCAAGAGATCCTGCGCCGCCACGTCCTGTCCCTGCCCGCGGCCGCGACGACGCGGGGCCGGGTCCGCAACATCACGAATGTGCCGTCCGACGGTGCACCGATTCTGGTCAACTGAAAAGCGCACCATCATTGGTGGATGCTCTGTTTCGCGCGACGCCGGATCGAGTTTCAGACGCCCTCTGACGCACAGGACGAATTCGGGCGACAGGACCATCAATCCGTCGTGCTGGCGTGTGCTGCGATGATCCGCCAGCCGTGCGTATCGTCGTGCAACCAGGAACGCGTGTAACGCATCCTGGCTCCGAAAGGCTCGCCGTTGACGGCCCCCTCGATGGTCCCGAGAAACCAGGTCACCCCGGTACGCCCGTCGGTGAGTACGTTCAGCTCTTCCTCGACCATGGCCGTCACCACCTGCATCCGGGTGCGGTGAAGCTCCAGGTCATCGGTCTTGGTGTAGACGTCTGCGCCGAAGGTGAAGATCAACCGGTCATCGAGCAGACGATCCAGCGCCTGCACATCCCCGGCAAGTTGCGCGGCCTGCAACCGCCGCTCAGCATCCCGTAAGTTCTCCATGCGCCTCACCTTGCCAGCCGATGTCGCACCCACGCCACGATGTTCGCGTTCAGCTGAGGCTGTCAGGTGATGCCGACCGGCGCGCGAAGGGCGTGGGTGGCCACATAGTTTCTCTATGGAACGCCCTGGGGCACCAGCAGATTCGGACTGATGGCGATCAGCAGCGTTGCAGTACTTGGACACCGATCCCAAGGCCCGTCGCATAGAGTCGCCTGTCGCGATCCACGAGTCGACCCGACAGCGGGCGTCAGCGGGTGCCGATGGGCTGACCGAGGAAGGCCGCCAGCTCACCGCCGATGATCGAGACCCACTCCCCCCATGTGCGCGAGTCCAGCGCCATGGAGCCGACTTCATCGAGTTGGCAACCGTTCTCGACCGGCACCCCGGCGAAGCGATCTCGCATCCACATCATCGCGCTCGGCAGGCCGATGCCCTCCAGGCTCAGATGCTCGCTGAAGTGATCACGGGTATAGGTCACCTGCGCGTTCGGATCCTGACAGTAAGTGCCGTAGAGCTTGTTGACCGGCCCGACGGGCACCAGCCAATCCATGTTCGCCTGGTACAGGAACACCGGCATGTCCGGCACGCTCTTACCCATCCGGGTGCGCTCGATCACCGCCTGGGCAGCCGGTGCCGCGAGGGGATCTCCGGGTGTATTGAACAGCCCCTTGATATCCATGAACGGGAACAGTGCCGCCTGAAAGCCCACACACAGCTGATCCTTCGCGGTCAACAGCGCCTGCCCCAGCGGGTTGTTCGTTTCACGCAGGAAGGCGGCGAACTCCGGCTCTTCATGCGCCAGGCCGATGATGCCCGCGTACACCAGACCGGAGGCCGCGTTGTTGTTCGCCAGATTCACCAGCTCGCCCAGGTCGGCATCTGTTCCGCCGGAGACCGCGCCGACGATATTCAATTCCGGAGCATAGGTTTTGCGCATTTCGGCCGCCCACATCGTAGGGACCGAACCACCGGAGTAGCCCATCATCCCGACCTTGGTCGCCGCCCCGTCCAGCCCCATCGGCGCGAAGTTCTCGGCTGCGCGAATGCCGTCGAGCGCGATCCGCCCGGCCAAGGGGCCGTGCGCGAAGGCCGCGTTCGGCCCCTGGTGATCGGGCACCACCACGGCCCAGCCCTGTTGCAACGCAACCTGGACCTCGAGGAAGCCGATCGGCGCGACCAGCTGCCCGGTGAGGAAGCCGGGCAGCGCCCACTGCTGGATCGAATACGACGAGGCGCAGTACTTACCCGTCGAGTCCTCGGCCATGTGGTAGGAGAGCAGGTTGCGCGACCCGCGTGGCACTTCTCCGCGCGGCTTCAGCACCGTCGCGACAGCGCCTATCGGTTCGTCGCGACTGTTGTTCGACCGATACGACAGCTGCCAGGCATCGACGTTGAGCGGCAGCACGTTGTAGGTCGCGACGTTCACCTGCCGCGCGGCGATGATCTCGCCGGGCTGTTTGGCTGCGACGACGTCCGCGGGCGGGCGGTAGAAGGAATCGAACTCCGGTATCGCCGGTGAACTCACGAACGGCGGCGCGGGCTGCACGACTCCGTCGAACGGCAGTGCTGAGGCCGGCGCAGCGACGACTGTGGCGGTCCCCGCGACCATCATCACGGCGAAGGCGAGCGAACGGGACCGCACCCGCCACCTTGTCCGGCTGTGGCGGTCTCTCACCGGCGGGCGCCAGTTCACTGCGGCCATATCGAGCACTCCCAGCATCATTGTTGGACGCGAATATCTAAGATGTGGGGCACATTACCCATCCAGCGAGAGATGAGGCAAGTCACAGTTGGCTCCACGAATGGATCCATCCAGCCTCGGAGATGCAACGGCGATGACCAACTGCCCCAGACACTCAGACCTACCGCCTTCGCCACCCAAGCGCATCGATTTCATTGCGTGTAGGCCGAAATGATCCCGCTACCAGCGCAGTGGGCAGTAGGCCAACGGTGGCTGATCGAGATTGGACATACATAGACAATGACGTCTAATGTCTTGCTGCGACTTGGAACACACATCGTCTGGGTCAGTGCGGTGGCACACTTGAGAGGTTGGGGAAGATGAACTTTCGTCCAGGAGCGGCTAGCCGCCGCCTGATCGGGCTGGCGGCGGGGGCGATGGCAATCGCGATGATCGCCGGCACCGCCCCCAGCACGGCCGAGCCGGCTGCGGTTCAACCCGCCGCTCCGATTCCGGCCCCGCCGGAGCTCGATCCCGCCTTCTACCGGCCTGCCGCCGACATCGTCGCGGCGAAAGCACCCGGACAGATCATCGCCGCGCGTCAGGTGAACGTCGCCAACGCGGGTGTCATACCGCTCAACGTCGACGCATGGCAGGTGTCCTACCGGTCCAACAACAGCCGCGACCAGGCCGTCCCGGCCGTCGCGACGGTACTCAAGCCGCGGGGTTCGACACCGTCGAAACTGGTGTCGATGCAAATCGCCGAGGATTCTCTGGCCGGGTACTGCGCGCCGTCCTATGCCATACAGCAATGGTCGCCTGCCATTCTGGCCGGCCAGATCGTCGCTCCGGCGGAGTTCGTGATCGCGCAGGCGGCGGTGCAACAGGGCTGGGCCGTCGTGATCCCGGACCATCAGGGGCCCGACAGCGCCTACGCGGCTGGACCACTGGCCGGCCGAATCACCCTCGACAGCATTCGCGCCGCCCGGAGTTTCGAGCCGCTACGCCTCACCCCGGACGCGCGCATCGGCATGTACGGATACTCCGGTGGCGCGATCGCCACGGGGCACGCAGCCGAGCTGAAACAGAGCTACGCACCCGAGATCGATATCGTCGGCGCCGCCGAGGGCGGTGTTCCCGCCGATCTCGGTGCAGTGCTCAGCAACGGCAACAACGGGGCGTGGGCCGGGATCATCTACGCCGCGGTACTCGGCCTTTCGCGTGAGTATCCGGATTTCGCGGAGATGTTGAACCGAGACCTCGACCCGCTGGGCAAAGGTCTGGCGACGGTAAAGGGCGGGCTGTGCGTGCAGTACAACACCGCGCTGGTGCCCTTCCTGAACATCTCGGGCATGCTGCGCGTCCCCGGCGGCGACCCTCTGCGCGACCCCGTTGTCATGGCGACCCTGGACAAGACCCGCATGGGCAAGTCTGTTCCCGATATGCCGATGTATATCTGGAACGCCAACCCGGACGAACTCATCCCGGTCGGTCCGGTGAACACGTTGGTGAACACGTACTGCGAAAGCCCCACGGCGACGGTGCAATACACGCGTGAGCACTTTGCCGAGCACATCACAACGGAGATCTCCGGGGCCGCGCCGGCGCTGCTGTGGTTGAAGGATCGACTCGACGGAGTTCCCGCTCAGCCGGGGTGCAGCATCACCGATGCCGGCTGGCTAGCCCTGGATCCGGACGGAATGACCCTGTTCGCGTCCATCTTCGGCGAGACGATCGCGTCGTTCTTCGGCAAACCGATCGGAGCCAAATAGTCGAGCCAGCTCGGAGTGGACCACCGAATCATCGGCTTCTTCCGAACTCTCCATCGGCTGCCGCGAACCGGCCGCGCTCCGGCCACTAGAGTTGACGGCGTGATTGCGAGCGGGTCCCCACGCATCTACGACGGTCGCCCGGTCGAGGATCGCCGGGCCGAACGGCGAGAGCAGTTCATCGCTGCCGGTCTCGCCGTGTTCGGCGAGCAGGGATATCAAGGCGCATCCATCACGATGGTGTGCAAGGCCGCTGGGTTGGCCCGCGCGCAGTTCTATGAACATTTCGGCAACCGCGAGCAACTACTGCTGGCGGTCTACGACCTGGTTCAGACTGATGCGCGCCGGGCGGTGGTCGAGGCGCTGAGCGAGGCCGGCGAGGTGGACGCGCCCGCGCGGGCGCGCATCGCTGTGCGTGCCTACGCCGAATCGATCGGGATGAACCCCCATCGTGCGCGGGTATCTTTCGTCGAAATCGTCGGCGTGAGCGCCGATGTCGAGAAGCACCGGGTCGACCAGCGTGAGATCTGGGTACAGTTCTTCACGGCAGAACTGAAGCAGGCACGAGACCCGGACTTCGTTCCCGCCGGCGGTTTCCGTGCCGCAGCAACAGGTTTCATCGGAGCGCTCATGGCGCTGGTTCATCAGTGGAGCGTCGAGGGAACCTCCGCCGAACTCGAGGACCTGGTCGAGGTTCTGACACGTTTCCTCATCAGCGTGATGTGACGCCGGCTGTTCGGCCGCGGCGGACTGATTGCCGGAGACCGCGCTGTCCCGGGCAATCAGTCACCGGTGGTATCAGTCAGCCAAAGGGATATCGATACCCGCGGCACCGTGGAAGGCGGACAGCGTCACCACGGCGCCAGGTTCGGTCTCGCCGGCGTACAAGGGGTCCTCGGTGGCGAGGATGACGGCAAGCCGGTGGCCGGCGGGGACCCGATAGTCAGTGGCCTGCAAGCGCAGTTCGACTGCGGTGGGATGTTCCGGTACGGCGTTGCTCACGGTGGTCGCGGCATGGGTGATGATCTTCAGGTTGCCGGTGACCACGTCCAGGTCGAAGAGGTAGGCGACGACGGTGGCGGTCTTGGTGGTGGGCGTCACCGTCACACGAATTCGCGGGATGCCCGCGATGTGGTGCGGCGACGGGAGCGGAGCGCTCGTCCACACCGCTGCGGCGGATCGGTCGACCTCGGCGAGCTTGTGACGCACGGGCATGAGCAACCGCTCGCGGAAGCCATCCATGACCAGTTGATTCACGGCGCGGACATTCGGGGCACCGGACCGGATATTCCGGCTGAACTCCGATGGCGGGTCGAGAACCAGCACACCATCGCCGGATCCGCTCGCAGGTGCGGCGAGATAGTAGGTGCGGATCGGATTGGACGACCAGCCTTCCACACCGGCGCAGGAGGAGACGGTGAAGCTGTGCATAGTCTCGGTGTGCACGGCACCGTCGTCATCGATGCCGTTGTCGACACCGTTGAGATAGTGGTCGAGCCAGTCGTATGCGGCCTCGGTGGTGCGGGTGTACACACCGAGCAGCAAGCCCGGGATCTCCACTGCCCCATGATCTCCGATTGCCAGATCCAGGCGCTTGGGGCCGGGGAACTCGGCGAAGTAGCTCAGCAGCTGGTTCTGGGGAAAAATGGTCTCGTGCCAGTAGCTGGTGAAGAAGGTCGGCACGGGGCGGCGCTGATCCGGGATGTGGGCGGGTGACCGCCGTCGCGCGTACTTCAGCACGCCTTCGATGTCGGTGTTCGTCCGGAAGTCCTCGAGCACCTTCACCAGTTCGGCGCTGGGCTTCTCACTGATCGCGGCCAGCGCTTCGGCGGCGAGGATGTGGCGGGTCCCGTTGTCGTACAACGCTTCGCCGAGGTCAGCCCATGTGCTCAGGGCGACAACCGCTTTCACGCGCGGATCAGACTGGGCGACGAGCTGGCCGATGCCTGAGCCGTAGGAGATGCCGGCCATGCCGATACGCTCCGGGTCGACCTCGATTTCCGGGTGATCGAGCGCCCAGCTGATCACCAGCGACCCGTCCGCGACGTCTTCGGGACCGGCCACCGTCAGCTCGCCACCGGAACCGGGCAAGCCGCGCTCGGTATAGGCAACGACGGCGTAGCCGCGCATGAGCAGCCTGATCAGCGCCCCGGAGTACATTTTCCAGCCCGCCGGGTCCAAACCGGCGGGAAGCACGACGAGCGGATGCGGGCCGCCGCTGGTCGGCCAGGCGGCCATCGCGTCGAGCAGATCGCCGTCGTAGCCGGGAATCTGGACCTGAGCGAACCGGCACCGCCCGCGGACGGCGGCGATGTCATCGACCAAGTAGTCGGGGACGCCGGCCGCGTTCCCGGTGAGCAGATCAGCAACGACGGCGAACGCGGCGGCTTCCTGATCGGGGGCGAGTAGACGCAGGCGGTCCGGGCGAGCTTCTGGCATGGCGATCTCCTGTCGAATTGGTGTATTTCACGGCAGCAGAACAGTTTCGCGACAAGCAAGGGAGCCACTGCGGGATCAGATCCGAGCCCCCCGCTCAGCAG
>NZ_JBHWZY010000234.1:0-8635 GCF_042727815.1 Nocardia sp. NPDC060220 | reverse complement strand
ACGTTGACCTTCAAGCTCTCCCACGTCCCTCCCAGCATCGCCGGCTCACTCAACATCGCAGTGGGCCTGGGGTTGGCGGGGTCTGAGATGTCAAGCACCTGGACACCACTGTCAGTGCCGAGCAGGTTGCCCGGGAAGAACGACCCTGTGTACGAGCAGTGGTCGAATGTCACGGAGGTGATCCCGCCGCCACGGCCGGCGTAGCCACCTATCAAGCTCATATTGCACCGATAGCCCTGTCGGCTCCGGCCTGAGGTCCGGTCTTCGGCGGGAACGTCACCTTGTATTCCGGTCTCGGGCATCGAGCCCGCTCCGCACTGAGCACCCGGGACAGCCTGTCGGCCGACCTCGAGAAACTCTTCGACATCGTTGGAGATGCCTGACGGCGGGTCTGCCCACCCAACTCCACTTGCAGGAACTAGCGCCAACGTGGTCGCCAAGACCACGGCCAGCGTTGCTGTCCGGGACCGCCGCGACATTGAGATCCGACCCATTCCTTATCCCTTCAGACGATTGACAACAAGGCAGCCGCGGGAGCGTTCACCCGCGCGACGCCTCGACTCCAGAGGCCGACCTGACTCGATTCCACTCCGCGGCGACGAGAACTCCGACTGCGAGCGACCGCATACAGCCGCGTCAGACTGAGACCCTTCTCATAACGGTGTACACAATGTACTGTTCCTATACATTCCGTCAAGCACGGGTTTGATGGGCCCACAGAAAGGTAGGTGACCAGCAATGGAGGACCTCACAGGCAAGGTCGCTGTGGTGACAGGCGCAGCTTCGGGCATCGGCCGCTCCTTGGCATTGTCGTTCGGGCGACAGGGCATGCGCGTTGTCATCGCAGATGTCTCCGACCAAGGGCTCGCCGATACCGAAGAACTACTGAGCAGGGACGGTGTGCGAAGCATCGCCCAGGTCACCGACGTCAGCGATGCCGATGCCGTAGAAGCCCTCGCGGCCAGAGCATTCGCCGAATACGGAGCCGTTCACGTTCTGTGCAACAACGCCGGCGTATCCACGATCGGCAAACAGTGGGAACTGTCACTCGATGACTGGACGTGGGTTCTCGGCGTCGACTTGTGGGGCCCGATCCATGGTGTGCGAGCGTTCCTTCCGCGGATGCTGTCCTCCGGGCAACCGGGGCACATCATCAACACCGCATCGATGGGCGGACTGATGTCAGGTCCCCTGGTGGGGCCGTACTCCGTAGCCAAGCACGGCGTTGTCGGACTGTCCAAGGGGCTGCGTATCGAACTGCACGACAAGAACATCAGTGTCAGCGTTCTGTGTCCGGGCGAAGTGCGTACCGGCATCGTCCCAGGTATGCGTCAACATATCGAAACCACCGGGACCGCATTGTCCGACGATGCACGGCAGATGATCGAATTCCTGGACCAGAGCCTGAACAACTCGATGTCACCAGAAGTGGTCGCTGATATGGTGCTCAAAGCTGTTGAGAGCAACACATTCTGGGTGCTGCCGAACAGCGCCCACTACGGCCCAGTGCTCAGTGCCGAGTTTGACGAGATGTTCAACCACATCCACGCAAGTACTCCTCAGTAGCCACCGCAGCGACCGCCACGGTTGGCTTCAACACCTTTGGAGTCAGGACTCGCCAATCCCTGTCTCGGCCTCGCTCAGGTGCTTATCGGCTCATAGGTCTCCCCCCGCGCCTATCGTCAGGCCAGGCGTAGGCCAGGCCAAACCGACCGCCACTAAGACCAGCGGTCGGGCGCAGTGCGCCCACAGAACCGACGCATCAAGAAACATGGCAGCGCGATCGTTGACATTTGCCGAGTCAACTCGATAGCAGGCCAGCAGATCGACAGCGGTACTCGTCCGATCGATGAAACCACACGATGACCGCCGACTCTGGACTTGGCGAGCGGATTCAACAAGTATGAGTCCGCGACGCCCGCCGACATACGGTTCCAGTCGAGCGCTAGCTCGACTGGATTCGTCGTCCAGCCACAATAGGGCGTCCTGTCCCTATCGTGACGTTCGTGTGCCCATCGCGTCGTATTCGTTGCTCAGTATCCGAATCGCGATCAGGAGCTCGATCACGTCGTCGAAGCGGCGCATGTTGCATCCGGAGAGCTCAGCGATCCGGTCCAATCGGTAATAGGTCGAGTTGACGTGCAGGTGTAGTTGTTCGGCGACGAGGGTGGCATTGAGGTCGTTCGCCACATAGCTCAGCACGGTAGTGACGAGCGTGCCGCCGGTGGCGAGATCGTCTTCGACAAACCTGCGCAAACGCGGGCCGATAAGGCGACGGACCGTCTCGTCCTCACGCAGCATCACATAGTCGAAGGCGGAAATCAGCGGCAGGGCGAAAACTCCCGCCGCACCGCCACAGCCGTTTCGCGCGATTCCCGCTTCGGCGTAGCCGGCTCGAACTTCGTCAAGTCCGCCACGAATCGTACTGACCCCGACCACGAGTTCGGCATGATCACGGCTCAACCGAGCCACGACTTGTCGCAGGTGATCGGACATGGCTGTGAATGTGTCCGGCGAGATCGGAACGACGCCCACGACTTCCTGTTGCCGGACGATCATCAGCCCGCGCGCGTCCGCGGGAAGTAGCTGCCGCAGGGCAGTCGCGATGTCGGTCAACGAATGTTGTTCGGGCAGAGGGGCGATCGGGACGGCGGACAGAACAAACAAGGTGCTGTTGGCATGCAGACCCGCTGACCGAAGCGCTGCTGCCTTGGCGCCCACGGTGATGTCGGCACCTGCGAGCAGGTCCTCGAGCACGTCGCGGCGGAGTCGGTCGTTCTCGGCGAGTTCGTACTTCTGGGCTTCGAGATATGACTCGGCTGCCGCTGAGCTACCGACTTCGATCAATTGCATCACGGTGCGCGCCAACAACAGTGCGGCCTCACGGGCGATCGGATCGTCGCGGGCAGCGGCGACGACGCCATCCCACAGCGTCAGCTGTGCCACGCGGTAGGCATGCATGAAGTCGGGCAGCGACACGCCCTGCCGGACGCGTCGTCGTGCCTGGTCGGCCGTGAGCGGGAAGTCGGCGCGCTGCACGGGCCGCCCCTGCCGGACGCTGGTCATCAGCGCTCGGAAGATGGTCTCGATATGCGCTGTGACGTCCGCCCGCAGCTGATCGTCCCAGCTCGCCGGATAGGCGGAAACCTGCTCCCAGATCGCGGCGGTCGCATCTCGCACAATGCGATCGATCGACGCCTCGACTGTCGTCAGGACCTCGAGCAGGCCGGGTTCGAGCTCTTCTCGATGCATCACCACATACCTCCACAGCCACGATAGGCACCATTGTGGTCAAACCACAATGAGGTGATCGGCAGGTCTGTGGGCCACGCACGATGTTTCCTGGCTTCTACCAGGCAATACTTGTGGTCCACAACACATTGCTCGTCTGCCGAGCATTGCGCCTAGTCTGCCCACTTCCATGAGGTAACCATGAACACTGAAGTCTCGAATGCGCCGCTGAGCCCACTCGCTTTCCTGGAGCGGGCCGAGTATTCCTTCGGCCGTAAGGTCGCCGTCGTCTCCGACGAGCGCAAGTTGACGTATCACGAGCTAGCCCAGGAGGTCCGCCGGGTGGCGTCCGCACTGCGCGAGGCCGGGATCGGGACCGAGGACCGCGTCGCCTACCTCTGTCAGAACACCCCGGAGATGGTCGCTGCGCACTTCGCCGTGCCGATGACCGGCGCTGCGCTGGTCGCGGTCAACACGCGGCTCTCGCCCGAGGAGATTCGCTACATCCTCGACCATTCGGGAAGCCGTGTTCTCGTGGTTCATTCGACGCTCCTGGAGTTGGTCCGCCCGGTCATCGCCCAACTCCAGACCGTCGAGCAGCTGATCGTGATCGGCGCCGTCGCAGACCTACCTGGCACGATTCCAGTGCGCGACTACGACGAACTGGTCGGCTCCAGCTCGGCCGAACCGCTGCCCGCATCAATCGCCGACGAGCTCGCCCCCATCGCGGTCAACTACACATCCGGCACGACCGGCAAGCCGAAGGGTGTCGTCTATACCCATCGCGGCGCCTACCTGAACGCATTGGGCGAGATCGTCCACTCGGGCTTCGACTCCAACAGCGTCTACCTGTGGACGTTGCCGATGTTCCACTGCAACGGCTGGTGCACCGTGTGGGCGGTCACCGCGATTGGTGGGACCCACGTGTGCCTTCCGATCGTCGATCCAACCGAGATCTGGCGCCTTATCGACGCCGAGAACGTGACTCATCTCGATGCGGCACCGACAGTCCTGGTCTCGATCGCCAACGCCGAACAGGCACATCGTCTTACGCGGCCACTGACCATCACCACCGCCGGTGCGCCACCTAGCCCCACCATCATCGGCCAGCTCGAAGAATTGGGTGCCCGGCTCGTTCACGTCTACGGACTCACCGAAACCTACGGTCCATACGCGGTCTGCGAAGTGCAGGACGACTGGCGTGACCTCGATCCAGGCAAGCGCGCCCGGTTGATGTCGCGGCAGGGCGTCGGCATGGTGCAGACCGACGGATTGCGCGTGGTCGACGACGAGATGAATGACGTACCCGCCGACGGAGCGACGATGGGCGAAATCGTCATGCGGGGTAACAATGTCATGGCCGGATACCTCGACGACCCCGATGCCACCGCCGAGGCATTCCGAGGTGGTTGGTTCCACTCCGGCGACCTGGGCGTGCTGCATCCGGATGGGTACGTCGAGCTGCGCGATCGCGCCAAAGATATTGTGATCTCGGGTGGGGAGAACATCTCGACGGTCGAGGTGGAGCACGCAATCCTGGCTCATCCCGCGGTCCTCGAGACTGCTGTGGTCCCCGCGCCCGACGAGAAGTGGGGCGAACGACCGATTGCCTTCGTCGTGCTACGCGCAGACGGGATCGCGACCGAGAACGACATCATCGACCACGTTCGCGCACTGCTGGCCAGGTTCAAAGCACCCGATCGTGTGGAGTTCGTAACCGCAATGCCGAAGACAGCAACGGGCAAAATCCGCAAATTCGAGCTGAAGGCACGGGCGTGGACCGGACACGACGTGCACATCAAGGGTTGACCGACCGACTTCGCCGCCCGTCCCCCTCCCTCGCCGCACCCCGACATTCACGCTGACTGGGCCCCAACCCCTTAGGCGAGAGGCATCCGTCTACATGCATCGCTGGTGTGGCGATGGTCGCCCTAGCCTTCGAGACCCGGGAACGCGTTGACGCCACGGGGGCGCGACCGCGTCCACACGCGCCCATACCGGCTTCGGGGCTTTTTGTGCGATAGCGCCGTACCTGCGGTTGGCGGTCATGGCTAACCGCAACCGCGACATCCCGATCATGCGCTGTCGGCCCCACAGCACGTGTTTCTACGATTTTTCTACGATCTACCCACGATCCACAACCCGAATGCCGGTGCCGAATATTCTCGATGCGGACCGCAAAGGGGTCTACGACCAGGCCAGAGCAGGGCAGGGCACGCTGGCGCAGTCGGGGTGCTCCCTCACCACGTCGATGGATCCAGGATCAGTTCTGCACCGCGATTGCCCAGACTTTCGACATCGTTGCCGGCGAAACGAACAGCCCACCGAGTGCGCGGCAGGTCAGGCGCCCGAAGTGAGCGATCGATGCCATCGGGCGGTCGATCGCTTGGAGCGAAACGGACACGGAACCGTCGATTGCGGGGCCACGCGAAGGGTTCCACCTCGGCGGTATCGTCACTGTCACGGTGTCGAAGTTGCCGCTGCTTGTGCGGAGTTCACACCAGACCTGGTGAGGTTCACTCTCCTGGTTCCCGAGAACGGTCTTGGCGAATACCGCGTGGCCGCCGATGCCGCCGATCGCGTGATCGATGATCACCGCGTCGGTGAGCGTGCCGACCTCCACGGGGCCATCGTGGAACGACTCGCTCATCGGGGGCACATGCGGACCGAACGGCGGTGTGGTGTGATCTGCGAGCGCCTGCGGGCCTGAGATCCCGTGAAACGCCATGACGGCGACGAGCACCAGCAGCACCCGCGACGAGCGCGCGATCCGAATTGGTTGCGTAGCGGACCGATACATCGCGTTCTCCTCTACCGCACACATCGAACGAGAGTTCTTGACCTGTACCGCGCGGTGGACCCCGGAACTCGCCGAAACCACCACTGCTGACACAGGGTCCATCCTGCGATTCTTCCATTTCCGAACCTTGCTACGCGGCCAAAACGCCGCACCGGCGATTACGTGCGAGCAGGTATGGCCGCCGGGTTTGCCGTCCGGCGCTGCGACGAGCCTGTTGTTTCCTCGCTCTGGTCCGCATCGTATTTCCGGCATATCTTACGGAGCGGGCGTGTGCTACTTTACCCATCTAACCTGAAGGCATCGCTGATGTGCTGGGAGGTCAAGACGTGGATGAGCAGACACTGCTGCATCTCGCAGCCGATGAGCTTGCGGTTCGATCACTGCGGTATCGCGAAATCGAAATTCTGGATTATGTCCCGTCACAGCCCGCTCGCGCACTGCTCTGCCCGCCCGGGGCTGTCCGGGTCTTCGTCGCTGTTCGAGGCGATCCGATACTGCAGCGCGTTCGGGATATAGCCACCCGCAACAATGACGAAGATGTCGACATGGTCGAAAACGAGATCGTGCCCCTGTTTGTGGACCGGAAAAGACTTTCGGTCTACCAGGCCTGGCGTTTACTGGAGCGCTCACCTGTATTCGCGACTATTCGATACGGCGGTAGGACCCTCGCGACCAACGTTTTCCCGCCGCCAGATCTCGGCGTGGCCATTCTGGACAATCCATACAACGGCGGGGAGCTGAGTCCGGCTCATCTGACTCTGATCGAGCACCGGCTCGAGAAGTCGGACGCCGAGCTGGAAGCGGTGGCCCTCAAACACGCTCCACCGCTGACGCCGGCCGAACGTGCCGCGTTGACCCAGGTGCCGCAAGATCAGCTGGAAGCGAACCTCACGATCAACGGGAGTTGTTGTCCGAATGGCACGTTCATCATGGTCACGGCCGTGGCCTTCACTACCGCTATCTGTTGTGCTGTCAGCGTTCCGCGTGTGGAGATAGAACAGCACCTGTCAGACGAACAGGTGCAGAAATTGGGCCCTGCCGCGACGGCAAGGGAATTACTCGATATCCGGCGTGAAGCTCTCGGGCACGTGCACTGAATCGACATGGCAATAGACGATCTGGTATTCGCTCTGCTCGCGATCGTGCTGCTGACATGGTTCTCGGTATCCGCGGTCTGCCAGATACCCCGCGGTGTGGAGAAATGGGAAGCCGGCAGAGCAGAGGAATGGATTCGTGCGCGCGATGTGCTCGGGCTCGTACCGCGCTGGCATTTCTTCGCACCTTCTCCGGCGACGGACGATCTGCATCTGCTGTACCGCGATCGATTGGCGGACGGACAACTGTCGCCCTGGCGCGAGATAAGCCCGCGCACGCCTGCGAAATGGCTGGGTGCGGTGTGGCATCCCGGTCGAAGACAGAACAAGGCACTGATCGACATCACGCTGGAACTCTTGAAAGCTGGTTTGTCGCTGAACGGTGACACCGACCGGATACAAACGACGCTGCCCTACATCGCGACGCTCAACTTTGTTTGCAGTCTTCCCCGAGACCATTGCGCGTACGCCACACAGTTCCTCGTTATGCGGTCGAAGGGAACCGACGAGAATCCGGATCACCAGGTGCTTTTCGTGTCGGCCATGCATCCAGGCGGACCGGCTGTTGCGCGCGAGGTGGCGAGCCGATGCTGACCAGCACCGACGCGCTGCACCTTTCAGCGGCTATCGGGGCGGTTGCCGTGATCATCGGATCGCTGGAGAGACTGGCGACTCCGCGGCTCCTCGCCGACGGCGCCCTTGCGAGCTGGCCTGTCTCGGCTACGAGTATTCCGTTGTTGTCCTCGAAGTCCTTCCAGTGCAGCGTCGGACGACTGCTGGTCTATCCGAGAGTGCTCGGTCTCGTCGTTGTCTGCCTGGCCTGCGGGATTCTTATGGCCCTTCACCCGTCGTCGGCCCTCAACGCCGTGGCCGCCGCCATGATCGCCGTCACCTACATCTTGCTCGGCATGCGCTCGCGTTTCGGGGGCGACGGGGCAGATCAGATGACCATCATCGTTTTCGCCTCGTTGGCGATGGCCTTCGGCGTGGGGCAGGCTCGTGCGGACGAGATCGTCCTGTGGTTCCTGACGGCACAGGCTTGTCTCGCGTACTTCACCGCGGGCGTGGCGAAGCTGGTCGGCTCGTCGTGGCGCAGTGGCGCGGCACTGCCCGAAGTGCTGGCGACACAGTCCTACGGGCATCCGTGGGCCGGGCGGGTCCTGGCCCGTCATCGCGGGGTCGCGGTGGCGATGTGCTGGTCGGTTATCGCGTTCGAATGCAGTTTTCCTCTGGTTCTCCTCGGCATCCGGCCGCTGACATACGCACTGTTGATCACCGGAGCGCTACTGCACCTGGGAACCGCCCTCGTCATGCGCCTGACGACCTTTTTCTGGGCGTTCGTCGCGACCTACCCGGCGATCATCTTCTGTGCCACTGTCCGGGGCTGGTAACAGCGCCACGACAGCCGGCCACGTCACGAATCAGGTTGTCGCGGAGTGCGCCGACGGGACGACACCGAGTTGCTGCATCATCCCGAGCGTGTCCCAGGAGGCCCAGCTCTCGATGATCT
>NZ_JBHWZY010000233.1:0-8635 GCF_042727815.1 Nocardia sp. NPDC060220 | reverse complement strand
CTGCCTGGTGCGGGCGCCCGCACCGGTCAGGTAGTCGAAATCGCCGAGGTAGTCGCTGACTCCGGTGACCTGCAGCCCGGTTTCCTCCGCGACTTCGCGGGCCAGCGCTTCGTCGAGTGCCTCACCCGGCTCGACGACGCCGCTGGGCAACTCCCACCGGCCACCCAGGAAATCCGATCGTCGGCGGCGCAGAATGAGCACTCGCTGATGGCGGACGACGACCGCGCCGACGACAAGCCGGCGGATTTCGTCTCGTTCTGCCTCGATACGGAGCGTGGAGTACACGGATTCGTCGATCATCAGGTCACATCCTCTCGTCGGTGTTCGGACTGGACTGAGCACTTGCGACGGGGCGTGCACTAGTGAGCCTAAACCTTCCGTCACGCTGTGCCGAATGAGACTTTCCGGGCGGTGAGACGCCCGGTCAGCGGGTTTGCAGAGTGCTTACCGAGCATCCAGCCAGGTCACGGACCTCTCGGGACAGGTGCGCTTGGTCGGCGAAGCCGGTCACCGCGGCGATGTGTGCCGCCGGAATTCCGGTGCGAAGCGCGGCGAGCGCTCGTTGAAATCGCAGAATACGAGCCAACATCTTGGGTCCGTAGCCGAAGGCGAACAGGGAGCGCCGGTGCAGCATCCGGGCCGACATGCTCGTCCGAGCGGCGGTTTCGGCGACCGTCGCGCCCGCCGAGAGGGCATCGACGACAGCGGTGAGCGCCGGATCGGCAGGGCCGTTGTCGGCGGCGAATCGTAATGCGATCGCTTCCAGGGCAGCAACGCGGTCGGGCGCGTTGTCGATGCGATCGACGAGTTCGCGGGTGGTGCGCGACGGTGCGATCTCGGCCAGATCGACACGCTGGTTCAGCAGTTCTACCGCCGGAACCCCGAGCAACGTGGGCGCGCTGCCCGGCGCGAACCTGACGCCGACGAATTCTCGCGCCCGCGCGGTCGGTGCGAGGAACGCGCGGCTGTCCGGACCCGCCACCATCAGCGTGCCCTCGGTCCAGATCAGATCCATGCAACCGTCGGGGAACACCGTGACGGGACCGGTGGCGGCGGGCATGGTTCGCGACCAGACCACCGCTCGGTCCAGCCGTGATTCGCGTTCCCGGTATTCGGCCACACTTCGACGGTAGTCCCGCCCACCGACAGGTAGCTGCCGCACCATGATCACCCGGTCCGTAAGATCTGACGGCACGACGTTCGGCTCGGCAGAGGGGTGCCAATGCAACCGACAGCATCAGTGCGGGGTGGACGGCCGCGGGTGGCGGGATTTCCCGGTGCGGACATAGATATCGAGCCGGACATCTGGTCGGGGGCGTTCGTCGACGACGACCGGATCAGGGCGCTGGCTGTCGGTGCGTATTACGGGCGCAGCTGGGGCGCGCAATGCGACGGCGTCGCGTTCCTCCCGGAGGAGCCCGACAGCGCGTCGACGCGGCGGGAGACCGCCATCGAAGGACTGCACGAGTCGTGGGGCGTCGACAACGCCGAGGACGCCCACGACACCGTGCGGCGGCTGCTGGCCGGGATGCACGCGCCGCTGTTCGAACTCGTTCATCCGCTCGCCGTCATGGCCGCGACCGACACCGGCCGGGTCGATCGGTCGGGATTGGCCGACGAGCATCGCGAATTCCTGCACACCCTTTCGGGTTTCCGTGGCTATCGCGGGCCCGCCGGGATCGATCGCGACTACGACGCCTGGCTACAGGCCATCAAACTCGGCATCACCGACAGCCTGCCGACGCCGCTGCAGATCGACGCCACCGCGTGGGATCTGGCACGGCTGGTGTTCATCGCCCGCGCCGCGTGCACGGCCGGATACCTGACCGAGGACGAGGCGTGGGAACACATGCTGACCGGGCTGGATCGGGCGCGTCAGCACTATCGCAACTGGCGCCAGTTCGGCGACGGGTTCCTCACCGGTGCGATCTTCTGGGCGGCCACGCAAGATCTGTCGGCCGCGAAAAACCAAGTGGCCGAACGTAGACGGATGATCGCGGGGCTGCACCTTCGACCGTCGAGTCCGTGGCGGCGGGTGTCGCTGCATCCGGGTGCGCCGGTGTTCAGCCCGGCATCGTCAGCATGATGCCGACGGCTTGACGGCGGAACGGATCGTCGTCGACCATGCCCAGTTTGCGGCGTTCCACCAGCAGTTGCCATTCGCCGAAGAGGTCGGCCGAGCAGGGCATCGACTGGGTGATGGATCCGTCGACGTGCTCGATCTCGCAGGCCAGACGCACGGCCTCGGTGATGCGCGTGAAGTCGGCGGGTTCCCAGTCGACGAAATCGAGGTCGGCGCCCGCTCCCGAGATCCGCAGCGTCGCGACCTGTCCGGGGGCGGTGAGCACTTCGGCGCCGGTGAGGACCGAGACCGGAAATTCGTAGACCGCCCACGCGGACACGAACAGCAGGCGCAGCGTGGTGATCGCGACCAGGCCGGGAGCGCCCTCGTGGCCCGCCTGGGCCAGTTCGAGAACGTACTCGTCGGGCCGGGCGCAGCCGTGCAGGATATCGATCTCGCGTAGGGAGTTGCCCGCGTGCCGCATTCGGCGTGCGGCCGCCGTGACATCGGGGCGCTGCGGGCCGTTCGAACCCGGCACCGAGTGCGGTGGAACGAGATTCGGGCGGGGCGGGAACACCCTGCGTAGGCTGACCAGGTCGCGTTCGACCGCCCTGATCAGCGCCTGCGCCTGTTCGCGTAGGCCGGTTTCGAGGAACACCGGCACCGGATGACGATCCGTCGGCGCACCGTTCACCACGAACTGCGCCGACCGGAAGAACAGCAGCAACGCCATCTGCCCGTCGTCGGTGTTCGCGAGCGCGATCCTGCCCAGTTCGGCCACCCCGACGTCGAGCGCGATCTCGTTGTCGGCGCGCAGCGGCGTCGTCACCAACCGCCCGTCCGCGTACCGGACCGCGACTCGCGCACCCCATACTTCGATCAAAGCCACGTCCCTCCTGGCCTGCCCCGCATCGGTGGATCCTACCGAGGGGCCGTCGCGGGCGGGGCGATGGTCCTGCCGATGGTGTTCGAAGCCGCGCCGAGGTGGCAGGCTGTACGCATGCCCGATGAACAGGAAGTCTCCGCCGAACAGTCCGCGGACGCGATCGAAACCCCGGCGGAGGCGACGAAGCGGAGGTTCCGCGAGGCGCTCGAGCGGAAGAACGGCCACTCCTCCGCGGGTGGAGCCGCCCAGAATTCCGCCAAAGTGCGTGGGACGCATGCGCAGGCGGGCGGGAAGCGCACCTTCCGCCGTCGCGCCGGCGGATAGTTTTCGCTCCGGGACGCGACCGTCCTTCCGTGATCAGCCCTGCTCCGCTGGCAATAATTCTGCGGCGCAGGGCTTTTCAGTGGAGTGGGAGCTACTGCAAGCGGGAGGTATCTGCGTCAGCTTCGGTTCGGACAGCGTTCTCGAAGATGGCGCCGCTGTCGGCTTCGCTGAAAACCAGCCAGCAGCCCCGGATGGCGCCCAGTAGGTCCTCGAGCAGATCGATGGCGGGGCGAGTGGGGTCGAGGCGGCAGATGCGGTAGCCGTCGGTCCAGTCGTCGAGATCGTCGTCCTCGTCGTCACGTTCCTCGATCTCCTGCGCGGCTTCGATGATGCCGTCCAGGTCGCGGACCTTGCCCTCGGAGACGGCGATGGCATCGGCGATCAGGTCGACCACCACCTGGGTGGGCGTCTCCCCCGCACCGAGCCGTTCCAGGACCACGGTCGGCGTTTCGACCTGGAGTGCTTCGATGTCGTCCGCCTCGGCGACCACGTCCACCGACTCGAGGCCCGTGACCTCGCCTGCCACCGTCGCCGCGGCCCGCAGCCAGTGCGCGGCGGCGACCGAGGCGGCGGCGGGGTCCAGTTCGGTGAACAGGTCGATCGTGCCCAAGGGATTGGCCCGGAGCAGGGTGTCCGCCGCGTGCACCTGCACCGGGGAGATCTCCGGGCGGGTGAGTTCGACGGCCTGCCTGGCTCGACCTGCCAGATCGCCCAGTTCCGCGGCCGTGATCGCCGCCTGCTCGGTGAGCACCTCGTTCACCACCCGGTCGACCAGGCTCGCGTCACCGATCGCATGGAGCACACGGCCCACATGGTGCGCGGATTCCTCGATGGGGCTGTAGAAGACCAGCATGCATCCGTCGTCGTCGGGCAGATTGGGGGTGCGCAGCGCGGCTTCGACCTTCGCGAAGCGATTGCGCTCCTCCGCCCGCCGCCACGCTTCCCCGTTCACGACATCGGGATCACCGGCGGCGGTCGCCGGATGGGTGTAGGTCCGCCACTGGAACCGCGCCAGACTCGCCAACGCCGCCGCCAGCTCCACACCGTGCTCGGCGCCTGGCACCTCGGCGATCGTCTCGGCGACATCACCGCGACCGGTCCCCCAGGTGGCGACCAGCGTTCCCGCCCCCGAGTCGTATGCATACCGCGTCATTCGCTCAGTTCTACGTGGCCCACCCGCACCACCCGTCACCAGGGTCTACCGGATCAGAGTGGAGCCCGTCCGAGGCCGGGAACGAACCGTCCCGTCGCCGCGAGGTAGGCACGGTAGTTCGCGCCGTGGACCCGCGCCAGATAGGGCTCTTCGACCGCCCGTACCTGCAGCTCGATCGTCACCAGCAACAGTGCGAACGCGACGATCGCGACAGCGTTCGGGATGATCAGCGTGACGCCGCCCGCGAAGACGAGCATCGCGCTGAAGATCGGGTTGCGAACCAGACCGAACACCCCGGTGTCGACCAAGGTCGTCGTCTCACCGGGATCGACTCCGATGCGCCACGATTCGCCCATCTCGATCTGCGCGTACAGCGTTGCCGCGATACCCGCGACGGCGAGCACGAATCCGGCGGTCTGAATCGGCATCGCGGACAGCGCCCCGATCGGGGCTACGACACCGGCCAGCTGCAGCACCGACGATGCCGTGCCGACCACGATCGCGGCGACGAAACCGACGCCGGCGAGCCATTCGATCGAGCCGGGCCGTCCGCTGATGCCGTGGAAACCGGTCGAACCCGTGGCCTGATACTGACGCCAACTGCGCCAGCCGAAGCCGAGCAGGCCGAAAACCAGGTACAGAACCAGTGCGCAGATCGCCATCATCATGGGTTCCCTCGATCGTCGTTGTCACAGCAGCCGCGGTGACCGACATCGGTAGACATCGTCGCGCAGCAGGTTTCGCCCTTCCAGGCGTTGACTCCTTCTTTGACCGCGATCACCGCGATCACCAGCGCCGCGAGCGGATCAGCCCACGACCAGCCGAACAGGCTGTTGAGCAGCAGGCCGACCAGCAACACGGCCGAGAGATAGGTGCACAGCAGGGTTTGCTTGGAATCGGCCACGGCGGAGGCGGACCCGAGCTCGCGCCCCGCCCTCCGTTGCGCGGCGGACAGCACCGGCATGATCACCAGACTCGCGGCCGCCAGCCCGATCCCGACCGTCGAATGCCGTGCCTCGCCGACCCCGAGCAGCGAACGGACGGCGTCGACAGCGACATAGCCGGCCAAGGCGAAGAACGAGAACGCGATGACCCGCAGCGCCGCCTTCTCCCGCGCCTGCGGATCGCGCCCGGCGAACTGCCACGCCACCGCGGCCGCCGAGGACACCTCGATCACCGAGTCGAGACCGAACCCGATCAGCGCGGACGAGGACACCCGCGCGCCTTCGCTCAGCGCGACGATCGCCTCGACCACGTTGTAGCTGATCGTCGCCGCGACCAACCACCGAATCCGCGTCGTCAGCACCGCCTTGCGCACCGAACTCGGCGCGATCAGCGCGGGCATCCCGATCGACTCCATCAGCAGCAGCCCTCCGATTCCGCCGCCGGGCAGCAGGCCGGATCAACGGCGAGCACCAGGCCGACCAGATCGTCCAACGCCCGCCCGATCCGCGGATCCGCCAGCTCATACCGGCTGCGCCGCCCCTCGGGAACCGCGACGACCAAACCACATCCACGCAGGCAGGCCAAGTGATTGGACAGAATCTGCCGCGAGACACCGATCGCTTCGGCCAGCTCCGACGGGTAGCCAGGTTCCTTCCGCAGACTCAGCAGGATCTTGGTTCTGGTCGAGTCCGAGAGGGCGTAGCCGAATCGGGACAGCGCGTCGGTCTGCACCGTGGATTCCATAGACCTAACGGTACATCAGAATCTGTATTCAGAAAAGGATGTACTGATGGCGCCGCTGAGCGGAAGCAAAAGGCCCCAACCACCACTCCGACGCCGCCTGAACCTGGAGCCAGTCGCCGAGGCAGCTACCTGCGTTGGACGGCACCTGAGACGAACCACTGAACCAAGGTCACAGCCAGCGTTGCTGCCATCTGAGCGGCATCCTTCGTGATCGGAATCGCGGGGGTGACGCCTTCGTGCCGGTCCGTATGCCCTTCCCAAAGCATCCGAATCATCAGCACCACTGCCGTCACGGGAACTGAGACACCAGATTTGTCGCGGATGGCAACCGCATACAGATGGCCTTGACGATCGAGTTGTCCCAGAACATGTCCCAAGGTTGCACCCGCCTGAGCGGGTACAACGACAGGAATCGCCGCCGCTTCGACAGCAAGGACCGCTTCCCGGTACGCCGTAGACGGATCAGGGTGGAACCTGTGCGCAGCGTCCCAGGCAGCCTGCAGATGAGTGGAAGCCACAGTGCGATTAACTGCCGCAGCGCTCTCGCCCGCGTGGCGCATTGCTGCCATGACCGCAGGGTCGTGACGACGTTCCAGAGAGTCACCGGATTTGCTGACCTTCCAGACCGAGCTCCCATCACGCAGGACAGCGTCGATCTGCTTGATCTCGTTCGGCACCAGGCGCCGGTATAGAGGGCTCTCGTCGTGAGTCAACACATGTAGAGCTGCATCGATCCAGTCCAACAGCGCCTCCGACGAAACCCCACGCGCTTCGTGATACCAGAACCGCTCACTCGGCAGGTAACGGAGCCGAGCGGCTATCTGCTGACGCTTCGCGTCGTCGATCGACTGGCTGGCGAGCCACTCTCGAAGCGGATATTCCAGCCACTCTGGAACATCTTCATGCCAACCCAGGTCGGCAGGCAGACCTGCCTTGCGGCTGCCAAGCCTGAGAGTTGTTGCTCGTCACGCAGTGAAGAATAGTGGCCAAAGGATCACTGCGCGAAAGACTTTCGGACTGACTCAAAAGACGACGCACAATGCGAACCGCACCCTGCGATCCGGACGGCCAGAGCAACGAGGTTATAGAGCCACAAACGCGAGAAGTCCCAGGTTGTTGACCTGCGACTTCTCGCCTTGTGGAGCTGCCGGGAATCGAACCCGGGTCCTCCGCCGCGTCGCAGATTCGGCAGCTTGCTGACCTGCGGTTGCATTCCAATCGATCCGGCCTCCAGTGCCCTGTTTCCGCTCCCGGTGTGGGCGAAATGTGGGCCCCGAGTCCGAGCCGATTCTGGCTCTCTGGGCTGGCTTCACAGCCGCGTTTCCATCGCCCGGCGGATGAGCAGCCGGGCAGGGTCCCCAGTGGCGGCCTGGCGGGCGAGCGCGTCGAACGCACGGAGATAGATCAGGATCTCGCGGGGTTGGGTCACCCGCAGTTCCGCCGTGATCGCTTCGACCGTGGCGAGCCGCTGATCGAACAGGACGAAGTTCGTCGCCTGTATCGGCATCTCGGCTTTCGCGGGGATGATGCCCAGCAGCACCCTGGACAAGCCCGCCACGGCAAGCAGGCGGTCCAGTTGGCCGACCATGACCGCGTCGTCGCCGACCGTGGTGTGTAGCGCCTGTTCGGCGATGAGAATGTGGAACTTCCGCCGACCCGAGTACAAGAGCTGTTGACGTTCGATGCGCGCGGCGACGCCCTGGTCTACGTCGTCGGGTGTCCGATAGAACTCGACGTAACGGCGAAGAACGGCAGTCGCGTAGTCCGCTGTTTGCAAAATGCCGGGGATGATCTGCGGTTGGTAGATCCGGAGCATCTCGGCTGACTCGGCTAGGCGGATGTTCGCCTTCTGCTGTCGGTGTGTGCCGGTGCCCAGAACCTTGCGCCACTCGGTGTAGGCCGTTTCGAGGTTGTGCAGGGTCGCCAGCAGATCGGCGAGTTGGTCTAGGGTGCCGGTGTGGGCGCAATAGGCGCGTAGGTCGTCGGATGACGGTGTCTGTCGGCCGTTCTCGATCTTCGAGACCTTCGCCTCGCCCCAACCGGCGAGGTCAGCCAGGGCGCGACCAGTAATGCCTGCTGTACGGCGAAGCTCCCGGAGCCTGGCCCCGAGAGCTTCCCGCGCGTCTGCCGGATTGGTCACCCGGCGAACTCTCCGAACGGAACAGCCACGTTCCACAGCCGGTCACGAGTCGCGACGAAATGATCGACTACGGCCGAGTCGGTGGTGACCGCCAAGCCTGCCGGGGCTCCGCGTTCGTCGGACAGGTTGTAGACGACCCGCTCGTCATCGAACAGCCACGCATCATCCGGCGGGATCTCTCCGGCGTCGTGACGTGGCACGTACCGGATGTTTTCGCCCGCTTCGACGTTGTGGCCGGTGACCGACAGCAACCATCGCTGATAGTCCGACAGCGGTGTGGTGACCACCCGGACACGGCTCACGCTCACGCCGCGTTCGGTCGATTCCCGCATAAGCGCCTGCCACGGTGTCGCGGTGTAGGGCGCTGGCTCACCAGCGAGG
>NZ_JBHWZY010000232.1:0-8670 GCF_042727815.1 Nocardia sp. NPDC060220 | reverse complement strand
GCGGTACAGCGTGCCGTTGGTTTCGGGGTCCTGACCCGCTTCCGCGATCAAGCCTCTGGCCAGCAGTGTGCGCATCACTCCGTCGACGTTCACCCCTCGGACCGCGCTGACCCGCATGCGGGTCACCGGCTGGCGATAGGCCACTACCGCCAAGGTTTCCAAGGCGGCCCGGGTCAGTTTCGTCCGGGCCCCGTCGAGCAGTACCCGCTCGACATAGGGCGCGTACTCCTGTCGAGTATAGAAGCGCCATCCGTCACCGACGAAACGCAGGTCGATGCCGCTGCCGCGCGCGCTCAGTTCCGCCGACATCGCGCGCAGGACGGTTTCGACCCGCTCGCTGGTGTCGTCCAAGGCCGCTGCCAGCTGTTCTGTGGGTGCCGGGGCGTCGACGACGAGCAGCATCGCCTCCAGTGCCGACCGCAATTCGAGGTCGTCGAGTGGCTCGGAGGTGAATTCCGCCACTGCCTCTGTCATCCGTAATCCTCCTCGAAGGTCAATGCCGCTGCTTCCGCGTCAGGGTCGAGCTCGCCGAGCCAGCTGACAGCCAACGGCCCGAGCGGATCGGGTTGGTCGAAGGCGATGGTCTTACCGCGGTACAGCTCCAGCAACGCCAGGAACCGCGCCACGATTTCCACCGGGACTGTGCAGTCGACCACCAATTCGGCGAAGGTGGTCCAGCCGCCCGGCCCGCGTTCCTTCAACAGGGCCAGCACCAGCTCGGCCTGCTCGGCGACCGAGATGGTGTGCATGTGCAGATGCCCGAGCCCGACCTCGGCGACCGGACGTGGCCGGAAGGCCGCCGCCGCGATCTCGGCGAACGCGGCGATATCCACCCCGAGGGTGACCTCGGGCAGCAGTCCTTCGAACTGTTCCTCGAGCGCCACCGAGCGCGGATACCGGCGCAGGGCCGCGGCTTCCAGCTCGGCGAGCAGTTCGGCCACCTGCTTGAACGCGCGATATTGCAGCAATCGCGCGAACAGCAGGTCGCGCGCATCGAGGAGTTCGAGATCGTCGGCGTCGGTCATCTCACCCGAGGGCAGCAGCCGGGCGGCCTTGAGGTCGAGCAAAGTGGCGGCGACGACGAGGAATTCGGTGGTCTGATCGAGAATCTTGTCCGCGCGCAGCTTGGTGTTCTCGGCCAGCTCGGCGGTCAGGGCCTTGGTGTAGGCGATGAATTCGTCGGTGACCTGGTGCAGCGCGACTTCGGTGACATCGAGTTTGCGCGAGCTGATCAACGTCAGCAGCAGATCGAACGGCCCCTCGAAATTGGTGAGCCGCAGATGAAAACCGGATTTGTCCGCGGCCGGCACCGCGTCTTCGGGTACTGCTTGCACCGCAGGTGTAGCTCCGATCACCGGCCAGACCGGTGGATGACTTCACGGGCCATCGCTCGATACGACTCGGCGCCGCCCGATTTCGGCGACCAGGTGGTGATCGGCTCCCCGGCGACGCTGGCGTCGGGGAAGCGCACGGTGCGTGAGATGGCGGTGTCGTAGACCAGGTCACCGAACACCTCGACCACCCGCGACATCACCTGACGCGAATGCAGCAGGCGCGCATCGAACATGGTGACCACGATGCCGTAGAGGCTCAGTCGCGGATTCAGACGGTCGCGCACCTTCTCGACGGTGTCGTTGAGCAATGCGAGCCCGCGCAGCGAGAAGTACTCGCATTCCATCGGAATGATCACGCCGTCGGAGCAGGCCAGCGCGTTGACCGTGAGCAGACCGAGCGAGGGCTGGCAGTCGATGAGGATGTAGTCGTAGCGATCACGCACGCTGTGCAGGGCGCGGCCGAGCGACTGTTCGCGGCCGACCTCGTTCACCAGCTGGATCTCGGCGGCGGAGAGGTCGATGTTGCTGGGTAACAGGTCCATGCCGTCGACCTTGGTGGTCTGCAGCACGTCGTCGACCTTGGCCTTGCCGCCGATCAGCAGGTCGTGCACGGTGAGTTCGAGGTCGTGGTGTGCCACCCCGAGCCCGGCCGAGAGCGCACCCTGGGGGTCGAGATCGACGAGCAGCACCCGGCGACCGTACTCGGCCAGTGCCGCACCGAGATTGATGGTCGAGGTGGTCTTTCCGACCCCGCCCTTCTGGTTGCACATGGCGACGACGAGTGCGTCGCCATGTCGCTGGACCTGGGGTGGATCGGGCACCAGTCGCAGCGGGCGCCCTGTCGGGCCCATCTCGACGGCCTCGGCGACCTGTTCCGGTCCACCGTCCCACGGTGTTTCCGCTGTCGTCACGATCCGCTGCTCCTTATACGTTTTCCTTGCCGGTAACCCCTGTCGAGGGTAGCGAGGCCGATCCGGGACCGGCTCGCTTTCGTACGGTCCAACTCTGGGTAGACGCTACCGCTCGGACCGGTGAGGTACAGCATGGCAACGCCGGGCGTGTTCGCACGATACCTGCTCAGCGGGTATCGGAGGTGCCGGTTCACGTCGCACGGGGATGGGCAGTGGCCCACACTTCACGCAGGGTGCTCACCGTCACGAGCGTGTAGATCTGGGTCGTGGTCACCGAGGCGTGGCCGAGCAGTTCCTGCACCACCCGCACATCGGCGCCGCCGTCGAGCAGATGGGTCGCGAAGGAGTGACGCAGAGTGTGCGGCGAGACAGTCGCCCCGATTCCGGCGCGTTCGGCGGCAGTCTGCAAGACCTGCCACGCGCTCTGCCGAGACAGTCTGCCGCCGCGGGCATTGAGGAAAAGAGCTCCGCCGGAACCCTTTCCGCTCGCGGCGAGAGCGGGTCGACCGCGCACCAGGTACGCGTCGACAGCCGCGAGCGCCGGGCGGCCGATCGGGACTAGGCGCTGCTTTCCGCCCTTGCCGTGCAGCACCACACAGCGTTGCTCGGCGTCGATGTCGTCGACGTCGAGTCCCACCATCTCCGAAATACGCGCGCCCGTGGAGTAGAGCAGCTCCAGCAGCGCCCGGTCACGCAGTCCGCGCGGGCCACCGTCGGAACCGTCCGGTTCGCCACCCGCCGATTCGAGAAGTCGCAGAACCTGGTCGTAGGGCAGTGCTTTGGGCAGCCGGCGACCCGGCGCGGGTGGTTTCACCGCATGCGCCACATCGGTATCGGTGAGTCCCTCGGCGGCGGCGAACCGGTGCAGTCCGCGGACCGCGATCAACGCCCTCGCCACCGAACCCGCTGCCAGCGCGGGATAGTCCGCTCCGCCGGCGCGCAACGCCATGGTGAATTCGGCGACATCGCCCTGGGCCACCGCGCCCAACGATTCGACACCGCGCCCGGTCAAGAAAGCCCGGTAGCGGGCGAGGTCACGACGGTAGGCACCGAGGGTGTTGCGCGCGGCTCCGCGCTCGACCGCGAGATGGTCGAGATAGGCGGCTATCTCCCGCTCGAGCACGCCCTCGCCTGTCTAGTCCCCGCCGACCGCTGCGGTATTCACGCGTGGTTGCCGTGCGTCGATGCTGCCTCGGCGGCCTTGCGCCGCAGGAACGTGGTCGGCTGACCGGGCCACGGTGCGTCGGGTGCGCGCAGCGGAACCCCGCTCGCCTCGGCCGCGGCATAGGCGAGCACCCCGGCGACCGCGGTCGCGTTCACGATCTCCCCGGCCAGTGCGGCCCGCACCGCCTCCGCGAGTGGCATCCGCACCAGCTCGAGGTCGGCTTCCTCGTGCTCGGGATCGGGCCGGTCGGTGGCGCTGAGACCAGTCGCGAAGAACACCCGCAATGCCTCGTCGGTGAAGCCCGGCGACAACGCCACATCCACCAGCACCGACCACTGCGCGGCGGCGAGGCCCGTCTCCTCGGCCAGCTCACGCTTGGCCGCGGTGAGCGGGTCCTCACCGTCGATATCGAGCAGCCCGGCGGGCAGTTCCAGCAGCCTGGTGCCGATCGGATGCCGGTACTGACGGATCAGCACCACGTTGCCGTCGTCGTCGAGCGCGAGCACCGCGACAGCACCGTGATGCTCGATCACCTCACGCTCGGCGACCCGCCCGTCCGGCATCCTGACCTGATCCTGGCGCAGAGCCAGGATCGCGCCGCTGTAGAGCACCCGGCTCGACACCGTCTCGAAGTCGTGACTACCGGGCTCGCTCATGCGTTCCTATCGCCGATCTTCCTAGGCTTCCGCGGTGGCCTGCTCCGCGAGCTCTTCCTCCGGGAAGTCTACGGGAAGCCGTTCGGCCAGTTTGTATTTCAACGCGGCGTTGATCAGCGCCGCGAACAGCGGATGCGGCCGGGTCGGACGGCTCTTGAGCTCCGGATGCGCCTGGGTGGCGACGAAGAACGGATGCACCGAAGCCGGGTACTCGACGAACTCCACCAGGTGCCCGTCGGGCGAGGTGCCGGAGAAGACCAGCCCGCTCTTGGCGATGGCATCGCGGTAGGAGTTGTTCACCTCGAACCGGTGCCGGTGCCGCTCGGACACGTTCTCGGTGCCGTACGCCTGCGCGACGACCGAGCCCTTCTTCAACGTGGCGGGGTAGGCGCCCAGTCGCATGGTGCCGCCCAGATCGGCTTCGCCGGCGACAACGTCTTCCTGGTCGGCCATGGTCGAGATGACCGGGTTCTTGGTGTCGGGCTCGAATTCGGCCGAGTTCGCGTCGGCGATACCGACCGAACGCGCCGCCTCGATGACCACGCACTGCAAACCGAGACACAGGCCGAGCAGCGGGATACCGCGACGGCGGGCGTAGCCGATCGCGCCGAGTTTGCCCTCGATACCGCGGATGCCGAACCCACCGGGGATCAGCACAGCGTCGACGTCACGCAGCGCCGCCTGCGCGCCGACCTCGGTCTCGCACTCGTCGGACGGCACCCAGCGGATGTTCACCTTGGCGCGATGGGCGAAACCACCCGCACGCAACGCCTCGGTCACCGACAGGTAGGCATCGGGTAGATCGACGTACTTCCCGACCAGCGCCACCTCGACGGTCTCCCGCGGCGAATGCACGCGATCGAGCAGATCGCCCCACACCGCCCAGTCCACATCGCGGAACGGCAGCCCCAGCTTGCGCACCACATAGGCATCGAGGCCCTCGCTGTGCAGCACCTTGGGGATGTCGTAGATCGACGGCGCGTCTGGCGTGGAGATGCACGCCTCCACATCGACGTCGCACATCAGCGCGATCTTGTTCTTGAGACCCTGCGGGACCTCGCGGTCGCAACGCAGAATCAGCGCGTCGGGCTGGATACCGATATTGCGCAGCGCGGCCACCGAGTGCTGCGTCGGCTTGGTCTTGAGCTCACCCGAGGGCGCCAGATACGGCACCAGCGACACATGCAGGAAGAACACATTGTCGCGACCCACATCGTGACGGATCTGGCGGGCCGCCTCGAGAAACGGCTGCGACTCGATGTCACCGACGGTGCCACCGATCTCGGTGATCACCACGTCCGGCACATGCCCCTCGAGATCGGGACCCTGCATCGCCAGGATGCGGCTCTTGATCTCGTCGGTGATATGCGGAATGACCTGCACCGTATCGCCCAGATACTCACCGCGGCGTTCCTTGGCGATCACCGTCGAATAGATCTGGCCGGTGGTCACGTTCGCGTCCATCGTGAGATCGCGATCGAGGAAACGCTCGTAGTGCCCCACGTCCAGGTCGGTCTCGGCGCCGTCTTCGGTGACGAACACCTCGCCGTGCTGGAACGGGTTCATGGTGCCCGGATCGACATTGAGATACGGGTCGAGCTTCTGCATCGTCACCCGCATGCCGCGCGCGGTCAGGAGCTGACCGAGGCTGGAGGCGGTGAGACCCTTACCCAATGAGGAGGCGACGCCACCGCTCACGAAGATGTGCTTGGTGGCACTTTTAGCCTGATTCCGTTGATGACCCACGGACCACCACTGTACCGCTAGTCCGCCTCTCCGCGTATTTTGCCGGTCGTTAGCGGGCGGCGTGTTGGGTTCGCGGTGGTGAGGTTCTCACTCAGCGGGGCATGGCTACCAGTGTCAGCGACGTCGCTGTCGGGCCTGTTCCGTAGCGGCCCGCGCCGCCGGTCAGTTGTTCTGTCAGGGCGAGTGTTGTTGTCACCCGGCCGATTTCGCGGTCGATGTTGTCGACGGTGGTGACTGTGGTCGCGAGGGGGGCCTGGGCTCGGACGGTGGCTATCGGGGCGTTGCCCTCGGCGGCGCCTTGGCGACCTGCGAGGACAGTGCCCGCGGCTCTTGCTCGGAGGGCGGCGGTGAAGCGGGCGATAGTCGCGCCCTGGCCGGTGTCGGGTTCGACACCGTTGCCGGTGATGACCACGGCCAGTTGCGCGGGTCTCGTCGGCGGGTCGGTGTAGGTGAGGAAGTCGCCGCCCCGGAGGGTTTCGAGGATCAGAGACAGTTCCTCGGGGGTGCTGCGGGGGTGGTTGGACACGGGGTCTTGGAGCAGGGCCAGGCCGAGGAGGTCGCCTGCGAGGCTGCCCTGGTCTACGGCGCCGGTGTTCAGTTGGGCCCCCGCGGGGACGATATTGGTCAGGGTAGAGCGCATGCGGTCGCCCTCCCCCGCGTCGACGAAGGACTCCGTCAAAGCGATGCGGCCGGTCACTGTGGCGCCCGCGGTGCGCAGGGAGTTGCTCACGCCGTCGATGTCGGCGGGGTCGGCGTCGGGGGTGGTGAGGACGACGACGGTGCGATCGGCCAGGGTGCCGTTCAGGATGCGCGCCGCCGAGCCCGCGATGAACTGGTCGGCGGACTCGAGGCGGGCGGTGAGCTGGGCGTTCTGCGCGGTCAGTTCGTCTACCTGGGTGTTCAGGTCGGTTTTGTCCGACCGGAGGCCCGAGATCATGGTGCCCGCGAGGGTGTGTGACCCGAGCACCACACCGACCGCGAGCGCGAGGAAGATCGCCGCGATCGAGATGGCGTGTTGACGCAGCGAGATCACAGCAGACCACGCACCCACAGGACAAAGCTGTTCCAGTACTCGATCGCCCAGTCCAGCACCTCGGAACCGTTGTGCGAAGCCAAGATCACCACCACGATCGCCACCAGGGCGGCCAGCACCACCAGCGCCACCGCGGCGCCCGCGGAACGATGCCGGTACAGGGTGGACACCGCGTTCGCGTCGACCAGCTTCGCGCCGACCTTCAATCGGGTCAGGAAGGTGGCCGGATTGCTGTCACGCCGGCCACGGTCGAAGAAGTCCTCGAGCGAAGCGGGCGCGCCCGCCAGCACGATCAGCGACGCACCGTGATGGTCGGCCAGCATCAACGCGAGATCGGTCGGCGAACCCGACGACGGGAACGTCGTGGCGCCGATACCCAGGTCCTGGATGCGCTCGAGGCCCTTGGCATGGCCGTCGGTATCGGCGGGCAAAATCATCTCGGCGCCGGATTTCAACGTCTCCGTGCTGATTTCGTCGGGGTCACCGACGATCAGGTCGGGCGTGTACTTGAGCTTGCGCAAGGTATCGGCGCCGCTGCCCACACCGATCAGAATCGGCGCGTACTCCTTGATGAACGGCTTGAGCCGCTGTAATTCCGCGAGATGGCCCGAACCGTCGGCGATGACGACCACGTGCCGGTTACGCATGTCCAGCTCGATATCGGGCACGCCCACACCATCGATCAGCAGCGCGCTCTCGGTACGCACGAATTCGGTGGTGTTGCCCGCGAACGCGTCGAGGTGATCGGCGAGTCCGTTGCGCGCCTCGATCATCCGGTCTGCGATAGCCGTCTCGTCGAACTCGATGCCCTCGACCAGGACCTCGGGTTCCTTCTTGGTGAGCCTGTCGGCGTAGACGATGCCGCCGTCGATGCGGACCTTCGACCCGTCCTTGATCCTGCCGAACGCGTCGGAGGACACCGTGTCCATCAGCACGATCCCGTTGGCCACCAACACCTCTGGCCCGAGGTTGGGATACCGCCCGGAAATCGAGGGCGAGGTGTTGATCACCGCGAGCACCCCCGCCTCGACCAGCCGATCGGCGGTGTGGCGGTCCAGGTCGGTCGCGTCGAGGACGACCACGTCCCCGGGACCGACCCGCCGCAGCAGTCGTCCGGTATCGCGATCCACCCGGGCGATCCCGGCGACACCGGGCAGCGTTTCCGTGTTCCGTGACAACAGCGCCGGCATCTTCATGAGGCCGATGATGAAGCCAAACCCTCAACCTTTGGTGGAGGCGCGCCGGTCGGAGCACGGGTGACGACTACCCGTATGCTCCGGGTCACAGACATTTCGGACAGGAGACACATCCATGCCACGTAGCACCGTCGAAACGGTCTTCGACGCACCTCGCGACATCGTCTACCGCCTCTTCACCGAGCGTGAGGCCGTCAGCCCGTACCTGCCGATCCAGGTCAAGCTCATCAAAGCGGGCGATCCGGCCACCGGCGTCGGCGCCCAGCACCTGCTGGGTTTCGGCAAGGTGGGCGTCACCGAGGAGATCACCGCCCTCACCCCCGGTGAGCGGATGGAATACAAGATCGTCAAGGGCGCCCCGGTCAAGCGCCACGTCGGCACCATCACCTTCGCCGATACGAGTGAGGGCGGTACTCGGGTGGTCTACACGATGGAGTCGGAGCCGTCGCTGCCGGTGCCTGCGCCTGCGCTGGAGTTCGGGTTGCGTCAGCTGACCAATCAGCTGATCGGCGGGGTGCGTAAAGCACTGCGCTGAGGTTGGTGGGGCTCGGGACTCGGTGATCGGTAGTCCTGGAGGCACTGGCTGTATTTTTGGCGCGCTGGCGCGCGCGTGTCCGCGGCCCTGATTC
>NZ_JBHWZY010000231.1:0-8670 GCF_042727815.1 Nocardia sp. NPDC060220 | reverse complement strand
TTCCCCAGGTGTCCACAGACTCCTGGTCCCTGCGCATCCACGGGATGGTCGACCAGGAAATCACTCTCACCTGGGACGACCTGCTTCGCCGCACTCCGGTGGAGCGCCTGGTCACCCTGGCATGTGTCTCCAACCCGATCAACGGCGACCTGATCGGCAACGCCCGCTGGCTCGGCTATCGCCTCGACGAACTCCTCGCCGAAGCACGACCGCACCCCGACGCCGACATGGTGCTGTCGCACAGCGAGGACGGCTGGACCGCGGGTTCACCCCTCTCGGTCCTCACGGACGGCCGCGACGCCCTCCTCGCCATCGGCATGAACGGCGAACCCCTCCCGGTCCGGCACGGCTACCCCGCTCGCCTGGTCGTCCCCGGCCTCTACGGGTACGTCTCCGCCACCAAATGGGTCACCGAACTCGAGGTCACCCGCTTCGACCGGGCCACCGCCTACTGGACCCGGCGCGGCTGGTCGGCGCAGGGCCCGATCAAAACCGGCACCCGCATCGACACCCCACGCGGGCGCGGGCGAATCCCGCAGGGCCGCACCGTGATCGCCGGTGTGGCCTGGGCCCAGCATCGCGGCGTCACCGGCGTCGAGGTGCAGGTCGACAACGGCGACTGGCGCCCCGCCCGCCTGTCCACCGAGGTCACCGTCGACACCTGGCGTCAGTGGACCTACGACTGGGAAGCCACCCCCGGCCAGCACACCCTGCGCGCCCGCACCACCGACACCACCGGTCAGCCACAGACCGCCGTCGAACAAGACGTCGTCCCCGACGGCGCCACCGGCTACCCCACCCTCACCATCCAGGTGAACTGAAACCTGCCCGCCACGTTCGCACGTGACGGGCAGGCGACTCGGCACTCGCGATCAGGCCGAAGCGTCGGCCTTCTCCCGCGTGGGAGCGTTTCCGGCGGACTTGCCGTGGCCGACGAACAGGGCCGAAGCGACGATGCCGATCACCAGGATGGCGGCGGGCAGGATCATCGACTGGGCCAGCGCGGTGCTGAATTCGTCGATGATCTGCGGCGGGAGTGGGCCGGTGGCCGCGCCCTCGCCGACCGGGCCGCCACCGCCGAGGCCGTTGGCGGTCAGACGGGCGGCGATCAGGGCGCTGATCGCGGCGCTACCGAGAACCGAGCCGACCTGACGGGTGGTGTTGTACACACCGGCGCCCGCACCGGCCTGGGCGACCGGCAGATTGTGGGTGGCGGTCGAGGCGAGCGGTGCCCAGATGCAGGCGTTGGCCAGGCCCGCGACGGCGGCGGCGACGAGGAACCAGATGATCGACGAGTCCGGGCTCATGAGCGCGCCGAAGGACGCCACCGAACCGGCGAACAGCACGAATCCGATCGTCGGCAGCAGCCGCGGCGGCAGCTTGTCCGACACCTTGCCGATGAACGGCGCGGTGAAACCGGTGATGATCGCCATCGGCGCGAAGACCAGCGCCGACATGGTCGGCGTCATCTCGCGCACCGCCTGCAGGTAGAAGTACGACGGCACCATCATCGAGGTGATCGCGGCGCCCATCGCGGCGATCGCCAGGTTCGACAGCGCGAAATTGCGGTCCCGGAACAGGCTCAGCGGCACCAGCGGTTCGCCCTTGTTGCGCGCCTGGTTGATCACGAACACCACCAGCATCACCACGCCGAAGCCGATCAGCAGCCAGATCCGCAACGACCAGTCCTGCGCATTGCCCTCCTGGATACCGAAAACCAGGGCGAGCATGCCGACACCGCTGAGAATCACACCGACGATGTCGAACTTGTGGTCGCTGGTCGGCAGCGCGGGCACCAGCCACACAGCCAGGCCGAACGCGATGATGCCGACCGGCACGTTGACGAAGAAGATCCATTCCCAGCCGAGGTTGTCGACCAGCACGCCGCCGAGGATGGGTCCGATCAGCGTCGCCAGCCCGGCGACGCCACCCCACAGGCCCATCGCGGCGCCGCGCTTGTCCGGGGCGAAGGTGCGGGTGATCACGGCCATCGTCTGCGGGGTCATCAGCGCGGCGCCGATACCCTGGGCGGCGCGGGCGGCGATCAGCATGCCGATGCTGCCGGACAGGCCGCACCAGAGCGAGGCGGCGGTGAAGATCGCGAGGCCGATCAGGTAGATGTTCTTCGGCCCGAACTTGTCACCGAGCCGACCGGTGACCAGCAGCGGCACCGCGTAGGTGAGCAGGTAGGCGCTGGTGACCCAGATGACGTTGGAGATGTCGGTGCTGAGGTCGGTCATGATGGCCGGATTGGCGACCGCGACGATCGTCATGTCCAGCAGGATCATGAAGAACCCGACCACCAGCGCGAAGAGCGCTAGCCACGGATTACGTTGGGTGGTCATCGAATTCGTTCCAATCGAGGAGAAGGATTCAGCTTCGGGCGGCCCAGCGGGGCCGGGGCGCGGCGTCGGGGTGATCCCCGGTCGGCCATTCGTGGACGTGATCGTCGGTGATCCGTTCGCCGGTGTCGGGGTCGTACTGCTCCCACGGCACGGCACCGCTGCCGAGTTCGGCGGCGAAGCGTTCGATCCACGTGAGTTCGGCGTGGATGGTGGCGCGAATGTATTCCAGGACAACGAAATACCGGCGCGGGATGGCTCGGCTGCGCGCCCAGTCGAGCAGCACGTCCGTGTCGGCCCGCGACTGAGTCAGGTACTCCACGCGCTCGTCGAGCAATGCGATGACCTGTTCTTGCGGAAGGGTGTGCGCTTCGGCCAACGCCACCCGGAAGATCGGATATTCCTGCACGGGTGTCCGCAGCAGCTCGGCGATCCGTCCCCGCAGCGCGGTCCGCCCGGAATCGGTGATCCGATAGGTGGTTCGCTCGGGCCTGTTCCCGGCCCGGCCGATCCCCTCCGCCGCCACCATCTCGTCGTCGGCCAGCCGGGCCACCACGTGATACAGCGACCCGGGCCGCACCTTGACCAGCAGGTCCTCCCGCCGAGCGATCAGCAGTTGATACATCTCGTACGGATGCATGGGGCGCTCGTCGAGCAACGCGAGCACCGCGATCGCCAACGGCGTCATCACATTCCGCCCGGGCTGCCCCACCCCGCCACCTCCACTCAGCTCTATGTTCCACCACCAAATATTCCAGTAGGAATATACGGAGCGGAACAAAGCTTGGCAAGGGCGTGACCCCCCGACGACGTCACACCGAACACCGCTGCCGGCCACCATCCGGGTTCGCGGCCGCGAGTCCGTGCGCGGCGATACCACGGCGAGTACCGTGCGAGGCGAATCATGGAGGGGAGCAAGACAATGCAGCATCATCCTGGGAATTTCCGCGCCGTACGGGGGGTGGGTTCGGCCTTTGCGGTGATCGCGGTGATCGCGGTCGTCATCCAGTGGGCTGCCGTGGTTCTGCGGTGGATCGGCTACCGAACAGTCGCGGCACGCTATGAGGGCGAGATCAGTAGCTCCGACTACAAGTGGGCGCGCGACACCCTGTTCCCGATCGAGGTCGGCCTGTGGCTGATGTCGTTTCTGGCGATGCTGGTCGCCTGGATCATCGTGACCGTGTGGTTGTCACGGGCGCGTACCAACGCCGACACGTTCACCGACGCCACGCACCGCCTCTCGCCGCCGTGGGCGTTCTGGGGTTGGGTGGTTCCGGTCGTTTCGCTGTGGTTCCCCGCCGTGTTCGTCGACGATCTCGACAAGGTTTCCGCACCGCGACGCCGCAGCAGGGGATTGATCGCGAGTTGGTGGATCACCTGGGTTCTCGCCTGGATCACCTTTTGGGCAGGCATCGTCTCGCTGCGTATGCCCGATGACCACGACACCATCCAGACCATGCGCGACCACGAAGTCGACGGCCTGTTGATCTTCAGCGCGAGCCGGTCGGCTTCGGCGCTGTTGTTCACAGCCGCCGCGGGGTGCCTGATCGTGGCCATCGTGCGAATCGGCCGGGCCCAAGCCGCGTGGTCCGACGCTGCTTCCTGACCGCCCGTTCTGTGCGACCGTGCGCTACAGGCCGTGGGCGTCCAACCAGGATCTGGCCGCGTCGGCGGGACTGGTGCCGGATTCGATCTGGTTGATCGACTCGATCAGACCCTCGGTGGTCAGCTCGCCCGCAACGTAGTTGAGCTTCTTCAGCTGTTGGCGGTCGAAGATGCCGCTGCGGTAGAGGGCGACGATGCTCTGGGAGCGGGCGGCGCCCTCGGGCGCTCCGCCCGGCGCGCGCAGGCGCAGGTCTGTGCCGTCCGCGGCGTCGGAGACCGAAATGCCCTGGGGCAGAGCCGAGTTGACCGCGGCGACCACCTCGTCGGGCGTGCGGGCGGGCGAGGCGGGGTTCCAGCGGTCCACGAGGGCGCCGTTGCGGGCGGGGAGGACCGCGATGCGGCCCGCGTCGAGATCGGCGAGGGGGGTGGCCGATCCGGTCGAGACGGTGGAGTCGGCGCCCGCACGGTCCAGTGCTTGGGAATAGATCTCGGCGAGCAGAACCGATTCCGTCGTCGAATTCCCACCCACCACGACCACCGGGGCGGCGTCGTCGGAGGCGCAGGAAAGAGTGGTGAAAGCGCAGGCTGCGGCCAGGATCGCGGCGGCGGTTCGACGCACGGCGACCGAGTACATGCGGCGACACCAACTTTCCGTATTTGCCGTCAACCCGCGCAATTCGGCCCGACGGCGGGCAGTATGAACTACCAGAATGTACCTGTGGCCCCCGGGTCGCACGCACAGCGCACTGCCCGCCTTTGCCGGAAGGACACCAGTGAAAACCGACTTCGCCTCCTCATCGCCAGGACAACGTCGACCGGCACGCCGCCTCGTGATGCGGGCGGGCCGGGTACTGGTTGCCGCGGTGGCGCTGGCCGCCGCCATGATCGCCTCCGCCTGCGGCAACAACGATCCCCTTGCCGCCAAGGGTGATTGCACCAGCGACGCGCTGATCATCGGGTCGGCCAACTTCCCCGAGTCCGAGACCGTCGCCAACATCTACACCGAGGTGCTGCGGATCAACGGCTTCAAGGTCGACACCAAGTTCGACATCGGCTCGCGCGAGGCCTACATCCCCGCACTGCGCCAGTGCGCGATCTCGCTCATCCCCGAGTACACCGGCAACCTGCTGCAATACCTCGACAAAGACGCCACGGCCACCGCCGCGCCCGAGGTGAACGCCGCGCTCACCGCAGCACTCGGCGACGACCTCGCCATCGCGACCCCGGCCCCCGGCGAGGACTCGGACGCGGTGGTCGTCACCCGCGCCACGGCCGACAAGTGGAACTTGAAGTCCATCGCCGACCTCGCGCCGCACTCGGCCGAGGTGAAGTTCGGCGGGATGGCCGAATTCGCCCAGCGCCCGGGCGGACTGCCGGGCTTGAAGAAGAACTACGGCCTCGATATCACCGACGCCAATTTCGTGCCGATCGCCGACGGCGGCGGCCCCGCGACCGTGCGCGCACTGGTCGACGGCCAGGTCACCGCGGCCGACATCTTCACCACGTCGCCGGCGATCGCGCAGAACGACCTGGTCGTGCTGGCCGATCCGAAGCACAATTTCGCCGCGCAGAACGTGGTCCCGCTGTTCAACGCCGCGAAGAAGTCCGACAAGGCCGTCGCCGTGCTCGACGCGGTCTCGGCCAAGCTCACCACTACCGAACTGATCTCGCTGAACACGGCCGTCTCCGGCGACAGCAAGATCGAACCGAAGGCCGCCGCGCTCGCCTGGATCACCGCCCAGGGGCTGAACTCCCCCATCGGCTAGGCGAACCCGCGCCTCGAGGAGAATCGCATTGTCCGACATCGAATTCCGCGGTATCGACAAGACCTATCCGAACGGCACACACGCGGTCCGCGATCTGAACCTGCACATCGACTCGGGATCGTTCACCGTGTTCGTCGGTCCGTCCGGCTGCGGCAAGACCACCTCGATGCGCATGATCAATCGAATGGTCGACCCCAGCGCGGGCACCATCACCGTCGACGGACGCGACATCGCGACGATCGATCCGGTGAAACTGCGCCTCGGTGTCGGCTATGTGATCCAGAGCGGCGGGCTGCTGCCCAACCGCCGGGTGATCGACAACGTGGCGACCGTGCCGATGCTGCTCGGACAGTCACGCAAGGCCGCCCGCGCGGCCGCACTGGAGGTGATGGACCGGGTCGGGCTGGATCGCGATCTGGCGCAGCGGTATCCGGCGCAACTGTCCGGCGGCCAGCAGCAGCGGGTCGGGGTGGCGCGAGCGCTGGCCGCCGACCCGCCGGTGCTGTTGATGGACGAGCCGTTCAGCGCGGTCGACCCGGTGGTACGCGCGGAACTGCAATCGGAGATGCGGCGGCTGCAGTCCGAATTGCACAAGACGATCGTGTTCGTCACCCACGACATCGACGAGGCGATCACGCTCGGCGACAAGATCGCGGTGTTCGGGCTCGGCGGGGTGCTCCAGCAGTACGACACGCCGGAACATGTCTTGGTCCAGCCCGCCACGGATTTCGTCGCCGGGTTCGTCGGCAGGGACCGCGGGTATCGCGGACTGTCGTTCCGCAGCGCCGAAGCTGTTGCGCTGGCGCCGATTCGGATGATCGAGCCGGACGGCATCGCCGGATTGCGGCTCACCCAGGGCGAATGGGCACTCGTCGTCGACGAGCTCGGCAAGCCGGGCGGCTGGATCGACGTCACCGGCGTCGAGCGGGTGCGGGCCGGAAAACCGCTGGACTCCAGTGTTTCCGCGGGCGGTTCGCTGTTCACCCCGACCGGCGACCTCCGGCAAGCCCTGGACGCGGCGATCTCCTCGCCCTCGGGAATCGGCGTCGCCGTCGACGAGGCGGGCGCCGTGCGCGGCGGGCTACTCGCCACCGATGTGCTGACCCAACTCGCCGAACAGCGAGTAGCCGAAGACTCCCGACGCAATCAGGAGTTCTTCACCCAGGGCACCTCGTGAGATACCTGATCGACAACTTCGCCGACATCATGGCGATCACCCGCACCCACCTGGTGCTGGCACTTGTCCCCTTACTGCTCGGCCTGGTGATCGCGGTCCCGGTCGGCGCACTGGTGCACGGAAACCGCTGGGCCCGGCGGATCACCACCACCACGTCGAGCCTGGCCTACACCATCCCGTCGCTCGCGCTGTTCGTGATCATTCCGCCACTGGTCGGCATCTCGATGATCGACCCGCTCAATGTGATCATCGCGCTCACCGTGTATTCGACCGCGCTGCTGCTGATCGCGGTGCCGATGGCACTGGATACGGTGCCCGACAGCGTGATCGATGCCGCCGACGCGATCGGGTTCGGCCGGATGCGGCGCACGGTCACCGTCGACATGCCGTTGGCGCTACCGGTTTTCACCGCTTCTCTGCGCGTCGTGGTGGTCACCAATATCGCCATGGTGTCGGTCGGCGCGCTGATCGGAGTCGGCGGGCTCGGGAAGCTGTTCACCCAGGGCTACCAGCGCGATTACCCCGACCAGATCGTCGCGGGCATCATCGTGACCCTGGTGCTCGCGCTGATCTTCGATCGGCTGGTGTTCCTGCTCGGCACCCTCGCAACCCCGTGGACCAGGGCAGACGCGCGCGTGAGCGGGGCCCGCTCGTGAACCTCTTCGTCGAAGCCTGGAACTATCTGAGCGACAGCGCGAACTGGGGCGGACCCACCGGCATCGAACATCGCCTGCTGCAACACCTGTGGTACAGCTTCCTCGCGGTGGCGCTGTCGGCGGTGATCGCGGTGCCGCTCGGCTCGATCATCGGGCACACGCGCCGCGGCAGTGCCGTGATGGTCGGCTTCGCCAATGCCATGCGGGCGCTGCCGACACTGGGTCTGCTCACCTTCCTGGTGCTCGGACTCGGGCTCGGGCTGATCCCGCCGCTGCTGGCGTTGATCACCGTCGGCATCCCACCGCTGCTGGCGGGGGCCTACGCGGGCATCGCGAATGTGCCCGCCGATGTGGTCGACGCCTCGCGGGCGATGGGGATGACCGAACGCCAGATCCTGTTCCGGGTCGAAGTGCCCAACGCGATGCCGGTGCTGCTCGGCGGGTTGCGCGGCGCCACGCTGCAAGTCGTCGCCACCGCGACCATCGCGGCCTATGTCAACCTGGGCGGGCTCGGCCGCTACATCTTCGACGGCATCGGGCTCTACCGATACGACCTCGTCTTGGTCGGCGCGCTGCTGGTCGCGGTGCTGGCGCTGGTGCTCGACGGGCTGCTCGCGGTGGCGGTGTGGGCGAGCACCCCGGGCACCGGCAGGCTCACCCGCGCGGGGACCGACCCCCGGATCTCAGTCGTCGCCGAGTAGCGCCCGCAGGTGCGGGTCGTCGGCCAGCACCTGCTGCATCCTGGCACGTTCCCGGGCACGCTGAGCGTTGGCGTGAATCCACTCCTGCGCCGCCTGCACCATCGCCACATTCACCGAAACGCCCGCGGCCGCCGCGGCCTCCGCGAGCTGTTCGGCGACGTCATCGGGAAGCTGCACGGTGATGGTGGTCATCGTTCGATGATCCCAGATGACACGACAGCGCCCCCGTTCCGTGGGAACGGGGGCGCTGTTCGGGAGAAACTAGGCGACGCCCTCGGCGCGCGCCGCTTCGGCGACGGCCTCGGCCACTGCCGGAGCCACGCGCGGATCGAGCGGGCTCGGGATGATCTTGTCCACGGCCAGCTCGTCGGCGACGACGCCGAAGATGGCGTTCGCGGCGGCGACCTTCATGCCCTCGGTGAT